>JALSNB010000128.1 GCA_026987225.1 Caldisericaceae bacterium | reverse complement strand
CGAGTATTCCACCGACAAACGGGGTTGCAAGCAGAACTCCAAGTGACATATTCATCATAGACCTCCTAAATGCAAAACTGCATTAATGTAAACATTTCTGCTTACAAGATCCGATGCAGCTTTACCCGCATAGTTCATTATCGGTTGCGGATAAACACTCATCACAATTAATATTATTCCGAGAATAATTACCGCGGTAAGCATCCAACCCGGCGCTTCTTTTACCTCAACACCCTCTTTGGGCTCTTTGAAAAGCATAACCTGAAGAACTCTGAAGAAGTAAGCACCTTCGATTACCGACATGAAAAGCACAATAATCACAAAACTCACTGTGTAGAAATTCACGCCTTTTAACGTAGCGAAAATTATCTGCAATTTGCTCCAGAATCCGAAGAAAGGTGGAAGCCCCATCAAAGAGAAAGCGGCAATAGCAAAGAAGAATGCGGTAATTTTCATCTTTCTTCCGATGCCGGCAAAATCATCGATGTTGCGTGTGCCCACTCTCAAAATTATGCCGCCCACAAGCAAGAAAAGCATTGCTTTTGCAATCGAATGGTTCATCATTTGCATGAAAGCACCTTTCATTCCATTTACGCTTCCAAGCGAAAACGCATAGAAGAACAGTCCGGTTTGCCCTATCGTAGAATATGCAAGCATTCTCTTTATATCTTTTTGGAAGAATGCGGCGGTTTCACCGAATATCAACGTGAGCAATCCGAAGAGAATGAGGAAAATAACAACCTGGTAGTAGTTAAACACGGTAACGGTCGTTCTGATAATTCCGTATATCGCAGCGGTTGTCATTATACCGGAAAGAATAGCGGATACGGATGACGGTGCGGCAGGGTGTGCATCCGGTAGCCATGCGTTCAACGGGAAAAGTGCGCCTTCAATGCCAAGTCCGGTAAATATAAATACATACGGCAATAGCTTCTGTCTAAAACTAAATTTCAGCAGTTTTTGCGCAATATCCGCCATATTCAATGTCCCGGTTGCCGCATAGAGCATTATAACCCCGATAAGCAATAAGGACGCACCGATAGAGCCGAGCACAAGGTATTTAAATCCTGCCTCAACGGCACCTTTGTCTCTGTGAAAACCGACAAGCCCGAAAGCGGAAATCGATGTAACTTCAAACGCAACAAACAGGTTGAACATATCGCCCGTAATAATCATCCACGTAAGGCCCGTAACGAGCAACGTAAATAACATGTAAAATTTTTCGGCTGGCTCATCTTTTATATAAACCGTGTTATAAATAGAAACAACAAAACCGAGGAGCGAAGCAATAATTGCAAGGAAAAGCCCTAACCTGTCAACTGCCATGTTAATCGCAAAAGGCGGTTTGATTCCTGCGGTCGTTGCAATAACGACTCCTTTTTTAAGTACTTCAGGAATCAGGGAGAGTGCTACCGTAAGGTTTAGGCCGAATGCGATAATGGGCATGTATTTTACGCTTTTTTTGTAAAGCGGCGCCAAAACCGCAATGAGAAACGCAAAAAACAGGGGTATACCAACAAGCAGAATTGGATTAGCTAATTTTACCATTTCAAACTCCTTATCTTCTTTATATCAAGTGTGCCATAATGCCTGTAAAGCAGCACAACAAACGCAGCGGCAAGTGCAAGTTCGGACGCACCGATAACAATAGCGGTAAGAGTAAGTGCTTGAGGAACAGGATCAACCATCATTTTCGCCGTAATCCCTGCACGTGAAAAAATCGGTGCAGTGCCTCCGTTTACATAACCGATACTTACTATCAAAAGGTTGGTGCCGGAAGCGATGAGATCAAGGCCTATCAAAATTTTTATGAGATTTTTCTTGATAATAATCGCATAAAGACCAATTCCTATAAGCAGAAATGCCCCGACGTAATAAATCATTTTTCACCTCCGCGGCAAACCGCTTCGCACATCATATCGTCGACAATACCTGCAAACTCGGATGCAACTTTGAATCCGATTGCAATATAAATAATCGGGAGTATGCCCGCACTGAAAATCATATTGAGCTGCCCTTTGGGAAGGAAATTGAACAGGAACGAATTTCCCTGAGTAAACAATCCCCACAGGCCAAGCCCGACAAACGTAAGCCCTGCAAGCCCTTCAACCACAGATAGTCTCTTTCTGTTAACGCTTTCACCCGGATAAGCAAGATAAAGAAGAAGGAATCCGGATGCGATAATGGCACCTCCCTGGAATCCACCGCCAGGGGTTAAGTGGCCGTGAATAAAGATATAAGAGCCAAACAACAGAATAAACGGGAAAATGATGCGTGAGCCTACCCTTACTATAAAGTTCGGGTAAACCTGTTTTTCTCTTTTCTTTTTGTCTTCTCCGAGAACGTAAAACAGTATGGCAACGCCTGCTGCAGCCGCAAAAAGTACGGAAACTTCTCCGAGCGTATCAAATCCCCTGTAATCCAAAGTAACGGCGGTTACAACGTTTGCAGCACCGGTTTGCTTTATATCATTTTTCAAATAGTAATTTCCAACAGCCATTTTATTCTTTCCAAACGGAAAAGCAGCAAAGAAAAGAACAAGTGCCGTTATGATAATGCCAAGAAAGATTGCGTAGGTAATTTTCCGAATCATTTCTCTCTCCTTTCCGTTTTTCTCACGACGATAATGTATATAGCCATGGTTAGAGCCGCACCGATACTCGCTTCGGCCATAGCAACGTCTGGAGCCTGAAGAAACAGAAACAAAAGCGAAATGATAAGGCTTACGGCACCCATAGCAACCACAGCGGCAATGAGATCTTTAAACTGAACCGAAAGGACAGCGAGGATAATCATTAATATAATCAGTATCCAGGATGCATACAGTATCATTTTGTTTCCTCCTTTTCGTCCTCTTTAAAAAATTCGTCAGCCTTGTTTACAACAGTTCTTTTGTCAAGAGGGACTCCGCTTTTATAACCCGCACGCATAAGAGCACTCGAACTCACAGGCGCAGTAAGGATAATGAACAGTGCAACAACAAGACACTTAACAAACCAATGGGGGTAAAGAATGCCCACGCCAAGCACCGACGAAAAAGCACCAAGCGTTGTGGATTTCGTTGACGCCTGCATCCTTGTGTAAAGGTCCGGCAACCTGATTAAACCGAAAGCACCCAAAAACAGGAATGCGGCACCAAAGTAAAGCAGGAAATAACCGAAAAATATTTTCATCTCAGAACCCCCTCTCAATAAATCTTGCAATCACAAGGACGCCGATGAAAGCAAGAAGCCCGTATACAAGTGCCACGTCGATGTAGATATACCTGTTAAATATCATGGCAAAAAATACAAACAGAGCAATGGTAATTGTGGTAAGCACGTCAA
>JALSNB010000127.1 GCA_026987225.1 Caldisericaceae bacterium | reverse complement strand
TAGATATTGTCCGTGAAAAAATCTCCGAACTTGTTTCTTTTCAGGTAGATAAATTCTCCGTGAATGCCGAAAAACTTATCCGGTCCGAATAAAACGCTTGTTCCGGTGGGTTCAAGATATACGGTGAATTTTTCCATTCCGTTTATAATTCCGAAATCATTGGAGCCGTCAAACGAAAAAATACGGATTTTTCCTATTTCTCTTTGCCAGCTTTTTCCGTTGAACGTTGCAAAGTGCAATCCGCTTATATAGAGGGGTGATATGTTTTTGTTCGATTCTATGCGCATTACAACGGCATTATTCAGGTTAACATTTCCCTTTTCAATTGTTACGTTTTCGCTAAAGCCGCTTTCCTTTGTCGGTTTCAAATTGATTCCGTGAAAGTATCCTATTGAAAGGCGTGGAAATGAGAAGAACAGTGCAAAAGAAAATACAAATGAAATTATAACAAAAACAACGATTGCCAAATGGAATTGTCCGGATGGTTTTATGTTTTTCTCTTTTATCTGTGAGAATATTAGCATCATTGTGCCGGTGTAAAGGAATAGTATTAAAAGCAGTGCAAAACTAAGAGATATTGTCGATACCGAAGATAAAAGAATCATTAGTGAGCCTATGAGGAAAATTTCATAGTAGTCCTTTTTTTCTTTTACAAGTACAAATTTTGCGCTGATAAGCAGTAGAAGGAGTATGGAAAGAACATAAAATAGGTTTATACCAGAGGCAATTAGCAATATGAATAGAATAAGAGGAGTTGCTTCAATTAGTTTGATTAAAAAGCGTTGTTTGATTTTACCCTCCATAAAATATATGGCAATTAGAATGGGAAGGAACAGAAGGAATTTTTTGTCCGATATTACGGTGAATAGAAACGAAGAAAGTATAAACAGAAATGAATGGATAATTTCCAAACTCTTACGCATACTTTATGTCCGATGGCGAAATTGCATCCGAAACTTTTCTTAATGGCAATTTTTCTTTTGCGTTTATTGTAGCGAGATAATCAAATATTCTTTTGAAATGCATAGAATCGCTTGAAAATGCAAAATTCTTTTCGGAAATAAGGCTCACCATGCACTGTTGCTTGAAGCAGTAATATATTGCGGACGTGATTTTTTCAAGATCGTTTTCAAACGCGAAACTATTTTTATACAGGATTTTTGCGTTATCAAATAAGAATTTTATCTTTTTATCACTGTTCCCTGTTTTTTCTACAATCATTATCTTTCCCGTTTTTGCCGATAGTGGCCAGCTGATTTTTCTTGAATCTTCACCGTCTCTGTATTTTCTGATCGAAAAAAATTCCTCGTCTCCCCGAAATTTTTCGGAGTTATTTTTCTTTTCGGCAACGGAAGAACTTTCAAATATAACGTCTTTTACGGAAGGAGCCACCGTAATACCGAAAGTTATTGGAATTTCCTTTATTCTTTCAAAAAAACCGAACGGAAAAACAGAATTTACTTCTATGAATTTTATTTCTTTAGTGCCTCTACTTTTAAACGTGATTTTTACCTTCTTTGAAGCCTCTTTTTCGATGTATGTAAATTGCGTTTTAGTGGTAAAAAGTTTTACATTTATTAAGAATTTCGGTATTTTCGATGCATTCGTGATTGTTACAAAGAGAACCGTTTCTTTATTTGCGAATATGAATTGAGGATTTTGTATTTTTATATTGATGCCTTTCAAATTGAAGTATGAAAGTAAGCCCGAAAGAACGAGAAACGAGAGTACCGTGCTAAACGTAAGGTAAACAAGATTATTCCCCGAATTTACGGCAACTGCACCTATAAGAAGTATGAAGAAGAAAAACAAAACTCCTTCCCATTTTGGCTTCATTCGAGTTTTACTACAGCGGAACTTCAATTTCATTTATAATTTCCAAAACAATTTCTTTTTTAAACTCTCTATTTCCGTCTTTTGCTACGATTCTGTGTGATAGAACAAAAGGAGCAATGTATTTCACATCGTCCGGAATTACGTAATTTCTTCCTTTGATAATTGCATATCCTTTTACCGCATTAACAAACTCTATGCTTCCGCGTGTGCTTATCCCTATCTTTATAAATTCATTCTCTCTTGTTTTTTTGACAATCTTTATCATATAATTTAAAATGCTTTGATCTACAAATACCTCTTTGGTTAATTTTGTAAGATACAGAACATCGTTAATATCGGCAACGGGTTTTATATTTTCCACCTCTCTTTTTTCTCCTTTTAGCATGATCTCTTTTTCTGTTGTTTCATCAGGGTAACCTATGGAAAGAGACATCATGAACCTGTCAAGTTCACTTTCCGGCAAAGGGTACGTGCCTGCAAATTCGAGCGGATTTTCCGTTGCAATTACAAGAAACGGTATCGGAAGTTTATACGTAATTCCGTCAATCGTTACGTTTTTTTCGCTCATTGCTTCGAGCAGTGCGGACTGTGTTTTAGGGGAAGCTCTATTTATTTCATCGGCAAGCACGATATTCGCAAAAATCGGCCCCTTTTTGAATTCGAATGTGTTTTTTGCCCTGTTGAATATATTCACTCCGAGTACGTCAGACGGAAGTAAATCGGAAGTAAATTGGATTCTCTTAAATGTTCCACCGATTGAGCGGGCTATTGCTTCAGCCAGCGTAGATTTTCCCACACCGGGCACGTCTTGTAACAATAAATGCCCTTCCGAAATTAACGGAACGAGAGATAGTTCCACAATATGTTTTTTCCCTCTAATTGCTTTTTCTATATTTTCTATTATGTCTTTGATTTTCTTATCTTCCATTTTTTGAACCTCTTTTCATTACATAGTTTATTTCTTCTTCCATGTTTTTCAAACTTCCTTTTATTTTCAGCACGGTTATTTCTTCGAATATTTTTCCGTATTCTTTTCCTTCTTTTATGCCGAGTGATTTTAAATCTTTTCCGCTTATGAGAGGCTTTATATTACGGATATTTATCATGTATTTTAGCAATTTTTCCTGCATGTTTTTGTCGGTATATGCAATATAACCTATTATGAACGGATCGAATATATTTTTCAGAGTAAAGTACAAAGACACATCGTCATTTTTGCGTTTTATCTTTTTGAATGTACGTTCCGCTTCGATCATGTTTTGTATGATTTTCTTTTTTACGGATAGGTATTGAAGCGTGCCGGAAATTTCTTTTGCTTTTTTATTGTGAAGAAGCAAAAACAGATACACGTATAACCTTTTTGCATCAAATTCTTTTATCCATTTTTCGGCAGAAAGGATTGCGTTCCTTCGCTTTTTGGAAAGTTTTTTTATACCGAAAAACTCGTAAAGCACGCCTCTTTTCGCCATATTCAAAATTGCTCTCGGTGCATATTCTGCCGATAGAAGTTCCGTTAACTCGCCTATGATTCTCTGCGATTTCTTCATTTTTAGAACGTGCAATTTTACCGCATTTAAAAATAGTTTTTCCGTTTCCTCGGAGAGTTTGAAGTTCAGCTTGGACTCGTATTTAATTGCTCTGAGCAACCTTGAAGGATCCTCTATAAACGAGAGATTGTGTATTACACGAATTTGCCTGTTTTTTAAATCTTCAATTCCGTTAAAGAAATCATAGAGCTGTCCGAAATCTTCTTTATTCAGCGAAATCGCCATTGCGTTTATTGTAAAGTCTCTTCTTTTTAAATCATCCATTAACGATGCAAATTCTACTTTCGGAAGTAACGAGTTTTTTCCGTAGTACTCACGCCTTGTTGTTGCAAAATCTAACGTATAATTTTTAAATCTTGCGTGTGCAGTTCCGAATTCTTTGTCTATTTTAATATCGAAATTCACTTCTTTTAAAAGAGTTTTTACGAATAGAATGGCGTCTTTCTCTAAGGTAAAATCCAAGTCTTCGCATTTTTCGCCCAACAAAAGGTCACGCACTCCTCCGCCGACAAAATATATTTTTTGTTTTGTTTTCTCTGCCGTTTTGCTTAATATCTCAATAATCTTATATATATCGGAGGGAAACCTGTTTTTTAGCAGAATTTTTATCTCGTCCCTACTCGGCGTAAGAGCCGAGACGAATTTTTCTGCACTGTGTATCGTATAAAATGCTTTGAGAAGGTCGCTCCTCGATATTATTCCGACAATTCTGTTCCCTTTTTGAACGAGCACTCTGCCGACATTGTTTTTTACCATTGCTTCTTCTATTTTCCTCATATCCGCATCAAAATTAACTTTTACTACTTTCGGAGTCAGAAATTGTTTTACAGGCCTGTCTCTTTTTTCAACCAGCATAATTTTTTCTATATCTCTTTTTGATATGATACCGATTATCTTTCCGTTTTCCGTGACTGGAAGTCCGGAAAATCCCAATTTTGCCATAATTTTGAAGGCTTGCTTAATGCCTGTTTTTGCATCAATTGTTTTTATAGGAAAGTTCATTATATTTTCTGCGCGCAGTTTTGGCAGATTTGCCTTTTTTATCAGAGAGATTAGCATAGCTTTTATTTTTTTGGTGTCCGATTCTTCCAAATATGCGGTTGCTGCGGTTGTGTGGCCGCCTCCGCCGATACCGAGCAAAATATTTTTTACGCTATACTCCGGTGAATTACTTCTTCCTACTACGAATGTCCCCCTGTTTGTCTTATTAATTACGAATAACATGTCCGAATCAATCATTTCTCTGAGTCTATGTGTGATTACTGATATACCGGGCGTGTATTGTTTTGTTTCTCCATACGTGATAACGGTTTTAATTCCGTTTATGTCGAGCTCTTCCATATTGGAGATGAATTTTTCTAACAGTGCTATTTGTTTGTTGGATAAAAACGGTGATACAAAATGCCTTATGATTTTCATATTTATGCCGAAAAGCGACAAGAATGCCATTGCACTAAAATCATTGTGAGTTACAAGCGGAAACATAAATGAACCGGTGTCTTCGTATATGCCAAGTGCAAGAATCGTTGCTTCGGTTGGCGTAAGGGCAATTTTCTTTTTCATGAGTAGCTCTGTTAATATCGTTGTATTTGCCCCGTAATTTCTTTGAATGATTTTTGCATTTTTGATATCTCTCGAAGTTTCTGGGTGGTGATCGAATACGATTACTTCAACATTTTTCTTATTCAAAAACTCTTTTCCGTTCCCTATCCTTTCTTTTATTTTCGTGTCAACTACAATTATACGTCCGATATTTTCTCTTATATTGCGCGGTAACTCTCTAACTTTTACAAGTTTCAAAGTTTCATCAAACAGATTAACCATTTTTTCCGTGCTTGTATCCAGAGAGCCCGGGTGGATAAGAAAAGAGCCGGGATACAGCTTCCCGGCAGCGAACATCGAACTTATTGCATCCAGATCTGCTCCGGAATGCGTAAGTATAACCGTATTTTTACTCATTAAAGAGTTTTTCTTCACCTTCTTTTGATATTTTGTAATAGATAAGCGGAAGCGGTTTTGCCGGATTCTTGCTAAATTTTATTAACTTCAATAGTTCTTTTGCAGCTTCTTTCCCTTTTTCCCGATCGTCCGAAAGAATTGTTGCTATATCTTCGCCTTTCTTTACAAAATCGCCTACTTTTTTGGGAAGCATAATACCTACCGCAAGGTTAATTTTGTCTCCTTTTTTCATTCTTCCTGCTCCGAGGAATGCAGCAAGTTTTCCGATTTCTTCGGTTTCCATTTCCTTGATGTATCCGTCCTCTTCGGCTTTTACCGGGATTCTAAACTTCGGTTGCGGTAAGAGAGAAAAGTCCTCTGTTATCTCCGGATTTCCACCTTGTGCGGCAATGATTTCCTTAAATTTTTTCAGTCCGCTTCCATTTTCTATGGCATTTTCTATCATTTTTTTGCCTTCTGCGCTTGATTTTGCTTTGCCACCGAGATACAGCATTTCTCCTCCGAGGGTTTTTATTACTTCTACGAGTCTTTTGCCTCCTTTTCCGTTTAGGACGTTTACCGCTTCTTCCACTTCTATAGAATTTCCTATCGCATCTCCGAGCGGTTGATTCATATCCGTTATATAAGCTACCGTTTCCCTTCCTACTGAATCTCCTATTTCCACCATTGTTTTTGCAAGTTTTCTCGCATCGTTCAATTTTTTCATGAAAGCACCTTTGCCCACTTTAACATCAAGTACGATTGCATCTGCACCTGAAGCAATTTTTTTGCTCATGATGCTTGATGCGATAAGGGGAATACTGTCTACCGTACCGGTTACGTCTCTCAATGCATACATTTTTTTATCTGCAATAACAAGCTCACTGCTTTGAGCGACTATCGCTCCTCCCACCTTGTTTACGATGTTTATAAATTCGTCAATTGGAATTTCCACTTTGAAACCCGGAATTGATTCTAACTTGTCTATTGTTCCGCCTGTATGTCCCAATCCCCTGCCTGACATTTTTGCAACAGGAACGCCATTTGCCGCAACAAGTGCGACGAGGGGCAAGGAAACGGTATCGGCAACTCCGCCGGAACTATGTTTATCCACTTTAATTCCTTTTATTTTGGAAAGATCGATTGTTTTTCCGCTTCTTACCATGGATAATGTTAGCTCTGCGGTTTCTTCTTTATTCATACCTCTGCACCATATTGCCATGAGAAGTGCGGAGATTTGATAATCCGGGATTTCTCCTTTCGAATATCCCTGAACAAAATAGTCTATTTCTTTCCCTTCGAGTGCACTTCCGTATTTCTTTTTTTCTATAATGTCTATAATGTTCATTTTTTATGCCTCCTTAAGAAATTCTTCAATTAACACTTCTATTTTTCTTCCGCATTTTTCCGCTATCTCGATTACTTCTTCGTGAGATACTTCTCCGGAAGAGAATACGGAATCGGTAATACAGGAAAAGCCTAAAACTTCCATTTTTAAAAAGCGAGCGACTATTACTTCCGGGACGGTTGACATACCGACTGCGTCTATGCCAAGCCTATTCATAAGTGTTAGCTCTGCAACTGTTTCGTAATTAGGGCCGGAAACTGCGCAGTATACGCCTTCTCTGACATTAATTCCCTTTTTATGCGCTATGGATTTAACAATAGAGATATATTTTTTGTTGTATGCGTTTACCATATTTACGAAACGTTCGTTTCCTTTTTCTCCTCTCAAGGGATTTTCCGCAAATATAAAATTTACATGATCGTTTATTAGCATAATGTCTCCCACTTCGAGGGATTTGTTTACTGCTCCAGAAGCGTTCGTTATGATAAGACTGCGCGCTCCTATTCCGGCTGCAAGCCTTATATTCTTTGTAACTTCCTTCATACTGTATCCTTCGTAGAAATGAACTCTTCCGTTAAAAACCGCAACTTTTTTATTGCCCAACTCTCCGAGCAGTAATTCTCCTTTATGTCCAGCTACGGTTGAAACCGGAAATTCCGGTATATCCTTGTATGAAAATCTTTCTTTTACTTTGACTTTTTCAACGATTGGTCCGAGTCCGGATCCTATTATAATCGCATAATCCGGGGTAAAATCCGTTTTGTTTTTGATAAATTCAACGTATTTTTCCATTTTTCACCTCACTCTATTGATATTAGATAGAAATAAAACGGCTGTCCGCCGTACGAAACATCAACTTCTATGTCGGAAAACATCGATTCTATTTTTTTGCCGATTGCTTCCGCTCTTTCTTTATCGATATTTTTGCCGTAATAAATACCTACAACTTCGTATTCCTCTACAAGGTCTTTGTATTTTTTAAAGAGTTCCAATAAGACTTTATCCGGATCATTGCCCTTTATTACAATCTCTCCGTCCGCAACCCCCAAAATATCTCCTTTTTTCAGAGAAAGCCCCTTGAGTGTCGTGTCTCTTACCGAGTATGTTACTGCAAATGAGTGTAATTCGTTCAATATTTCGTTTCCTCTTTTCACGTTCGTTTTAAAATCTTCTTCGGAATTAAACGAAAGGATAATTGGGATTGCCTGAACCATATTTTTCGTATGCATGACAACAACTTCTTTGTCCTTCACGAGATTTGCCGCTTCTTTTGCTGCAAGAATGATATTCGAGTTGTTCGGAAATACGATGACTTTGTCTGCTTTGCATTTTTCAATTGCAGAGAATATATCTTTTATGGACGGGTTCATCGTTTGCCCGCCGCTAACAATAACATCCGCACCTATGCTTGCAAATATTTTATCGAATCCTTCTCCTTGCGAAACAGCCACAATGCAGAATGGTCTTTTGATTTTTCCAGTTTCCGGAACAGTTGCCATATTTTTCTTAAGGAATTCGTTCTGTTCTTCCTGCATATTTTCTATTCTTGCTTCTTTAAGTTCCCCGTACTGCATTACAAATTCCATTACCTTGTAGGGTTCGTTCGAATGAACGTGGATTTTTGTCAGATCGCCGGCTTTGGCTACTACAATGCTGTCTCCGAATTGTTCTAATTCTTTTTGGAGTTTTTCGGGATCTATATTCGGGGCGGATGTGAGAAGCACCGTATCGTATTTGAATTTAAGTTGCCCGCCGAGTGCAGTTTTATCCATTTCTTCAATCTCCTCTTCAAATGATTTTTCTATTTGAATATCTTCGTTTAAGCCCCTAAGCATTCCTTCCACAATGAATACAAGTCCTTGCCCTCCGGAATCTACAACTCCCGCTTCTTTTAATACTGGAAGCAGTTCGGGTGTTTTTGCGAGCACCAGTTCCGACTCTTTCAAAAGTTCTTTTAGCATATTTTCAAAATTGTTTTCACTTTTGCTCAATACAACCGCTTTTTTGGCAATTGCGCTCATTACTGTGAGAATTGTTCCTTCTACGGGTTTAATAACAGCCCTGTATGCGGTTTTTGATGCGTTTATCAGTGCATCCGAGAATTCGGGTATCGTTATTTCTTCTTTACCGTCGATATAGTCGAAAAAGCCTTTGAATATTTGAGATAGTATAACTCCCGAATTTCCCCTGCCGCCTATTAACGCACCTTCGCATACCGCTTTTCCAAATTCTTTTAAGTTTTCTGGGTTCCTTTTTGTTACTTCGTCCATTGCGGTTTTTAGCGTGAGGAACATGTTTGTTCCCGTGTCTCCGTCCGGAACGGGGAATACGTTAAGCTTGTTTACGATTTCTTTTTTGTTTCCAAGATTAATCAGTGCACCGTTAAACATTTTTTTGAATTCAGTAAGTCCAATAATCTTCACTTTATTCCTCCCGTTTTACACCAGATACTATAACTTTGATTTCAATATCTTTTATGCCAGTAAGTTTGTTTAATTTGTATCGAACTTGGTTTATTATTGTTTTGGCGACTTCGGATACTTTCACTCCGCTTTGTATCACTACGTATATTTCAAAAAACACTTTTTTCCCTTTTATTTCTACGTTTATTCCTTTTGTGAGGTCCGGCTTGCCCAATAAGGACAAAACTTTGCCCGTAAAGCTTACGGGGACGAGCCCTACCACTCCGTAACATTCCATTGTTGTTAGTGCGGCAAGTTTTGCGAGAGCATTCTTTGAAACTATTATTTTTCCCATATTAACCTCCTTAAACGATAATATTATAGCAAACTATTGCATTAAAAGAAAATTTGTTTAAAATGTAAAGGTTAAATTTAGATACGGGAGGTAAGTAATGAGCAGAAAGTGTGAAATATGCGGAAAAGGGCCTATGGTGGGCAACAACATAAGCCATTCTCATAGAAAAACAAAGAGAAGATATCTGCCAAACCTGCATAAGGCAAAAGTAAAAATTAACGGCAAGGTAAAAGTTGCTTGGGTATGTACGGATTGCTTGAAAAAATATAAGGTAGTATAAGTGATGGAAATACGTTCGTTGCGTTTTGACGGAGAAATCCTTCACGTATTGGATCAGCGAAGGCTTCCTTTTGAGTTTATAGATGTGCCGTGTAAAACAATACAGGATGTATGGGAAGCTATAAATAAGATGAAGATACGTGGTGCGCCGGCTATCGGCGTTGCTGCGGCATATGGCATGTATTTAGGCATAAAGGATTCATTCGATGATAAAGAGGTATTTTTCAAAGAACTGAAAGATGCAAAAAAATATCTGGACAGTGCACGCCCTACCGCCGTAAATTTGAAATGGGCGACTTCAAGGATATTAAACAAAGCCAAAGAACTTAAAGAAAGACCCGTAAACGAAATCAAAAAAGCGATTCTTAACGAAGCAATTGCCATGGAAAAAGAAGATGCGGATCGAAACTATAAAATCGGAGAATTCGGTTCCGCTTTGTTTAAAGACGGCGATACGATAATGACAATTTGCAATACCGGCGCACTTGCAACTGTTGCTTATGGCACTGCGTTTTCGGTTATAAGAAGATCCTTTGAAAAATACAAAGACGTTAAGGCTATTGCCCTTGAAACACGCCCTTATTTACAGGGAGCGCGTCTTACCGCACTCGAGCTAAAGGAAGCGGGCATTCCGTTCCACCTTATTACTGACAACATGAGCGGATTTATCATGTCCAAAGGGCTTGTAAACGGTATTGTGGTAGGTGCCGATAGAATTGCATCCAACGGAGATACGGCAAACAAAATCGGTACATATACTCTTGCTGTGCTTGCCATGTATCACAAAATTCCTTTTTACGTTGCGGCACCAATTTCCACCATTGACCCCGAAATTGAGAGCGGTGCCGAAATTCCGATTGAAGAGAGAAATCCCGATGAAGTAACGCACTGCGGTGGCAAAAGAATAGCACCCGAGGGCATTGCAGTTTATAATCCCGCTTTTGACGTAACTCCGAACAGGCTTATAGACGCAATCATAACGGATAAAGGTGTATTGCGCAAACCGTTTAAAGAATCCATAAAGAAAATATTAAAGTAGTTTTTCGCAAAGCTCAGCGCCTATCCTTGCGCTGAGCACTTCTTCAGTAAGAATAAACTTATATTTCAACATGCACATTCTAAATGCGGAAATTGCCGTATAATCCGAAACGAAATCTATTGTTGTATTAAAGATTTTTATGAGTCGGTTGTTTCCAAGCAAAATTGCATCCGAAATTTTCTTCTTCATAAAATCCCTATTTTTCGGATTTACCATAAAAACCGTTCCAGGCAAATGTTTTTCCGAAAATACAAGCTTTTCGTCTAAGATTTGTGCAAATTGTTTTTCCGAGGATACGGAGGGGATAACGGTTATGTCCATTTTTCCCTTCAAATATTTATAAATGCTTTTTCTCTGCGCAAATGTCTTTCCGTATATTACGATGAAATCGGCCCTGTCTTCGCTCATTTTGTAAGCTGCATTTATGGCGTTCTCGAAGTTTTTGTTTTCTTCTTCGAATAAATATAGGGCATTAAGGTTTAAAAGGCCACCGATTTTAATCCTGTTCATTTTTGAAAATCTTTTTCTTCAAAGTGGAAAGCTCCGGGAAAGCAGGGTTAAACTTTTGGACTTTTCTGTAATACTTTTCTGCTTTTTCCATATCGTTTTTTTCTGCATACGAGAGTCCCAATCCGAGAAGGATTGAAAGTTCATCTGGAGAAGGTACACCGGTTTTTTTCTCTTTTAATTTGAAAATATCAATTGCATCGTCCGGCTTTTTGTTTTCCAAAAGTGCCGTTCCGAGCAAGCGCACTGTTTCCGTGTCCATTTTGTCCTTTGGTATTTTTTTCAGTATTTCTATTGTTTTCTCGAGGTTGTTAATGCTGTAGTATATGCTTGCAATTACGTATCTTAGCAACATGCTTTCGTTTTTTTTCAAGTCATTTTCAAGAATCTCCGCAAGTTTTTGGTAAAATGGATACGACTTTTTTGAAGTTGATAAAAGATAACCAACAAGCGTCTTGTCTTTGCTGAGTTTTAAATATTGTGTAACGTATTGGTAAGCTTTTTCTATATTTCCCATTTCCACCATGCGCCTTGCATTGAGCATGCTTACCGCCGCACGCTGATGCGGAGAAAACGTGTAAGCAATATGCAGAATAACCGCACCAATCAATATGATTGCCCCTATATCTTTGAAGTCTTTTATAAAATAAAGTATGAATCCTATAACATAAAGCAAAAACAATATTAAAGCAAATTTATTCTTTTTCACTCAACACCTCCGATATGGCTTAGTGTTATTATATTACCTTAATTGAACGAAAAATCAAGTTTATCACCGCATAGATTTTGCATACCTTTTGCGTATAAAATATAAAACTGATATAATTAATCGAAATTAAAACAAAGGAGGTATTTGTATGCACGGTAATTTTTTCGCTTCCACATGGGGGATTCTGATATCCCTTATTACTTATCTTTATTTTTCTTACAGCTTGTATGTGATTGCTCAGAAAAGCGGACATTCTGATAATGCCTGGCTTGCATGGATTCCGATTATAAACGCTTTCCTTATGCTGCAAATTGCAGGTGAGCCGGGATGGTGGTTTATTTTACTTCTCATACCTATTGTAAACATTGTTATAGGTGTTATTGTATGGATGAAAATTGCAGAAGTTAGGGGTAAACCGAATTGGTGGGGGGTTCTTATTCTTATTCCGATCGTAAATCTTATTGTTCCCGGTTATCTCGCTTTTAGCGATTAGATTCTTTCCTCCCGTTACTCTATGCGGGGGTGTTTGAGCAATGCATTGAAAAAATTTTCCTAAGTGGTAAAATAATTTTGGAGTCAAGGGGTGCTGAAAGCGTAAGCGAGTAGGCTGAGAGAGGTTTATGCCTCAACCCGTTGAACCTGATGTAGGTAATCCTACCGAAGGGAGGCAAATTTGAATAAGCAGTTTAAAATTTTTTTTGAACGATTTTCTCTTTTTTTGATACCGATATTATTTTTATCGGTATTCTTTTATTTTCCGGTTTTTAAACTAATCAAAATAGCCTTTATAGACAAAAACGGCACTTTTACCTTGAAATATTTTTATAATATCTTTACCGATTCTTACAATCTCAAAGTATTGGCGTTTACCTTTAAAGAGGCGTTTGTAAGTGCACTAATCACTTTAATTATTGGATTTCCCGGAGCCTACATCATTTCGCACTTTAACTTCAGAGGTAAAAAGTTTTTATTATCGCTTACAACCGTTCCGTTTGTATTACCTTCCGTTCTTGTTGCGC
>JALSNB010000126.1 GCA_026987225.1 Caldisericaceae bacterium | reverse complement strand
TTGCTGCAAACAAAACAGTAATTTGCTCTTTCCATAATTAATCCTCCAACTTTTCTATCGGTGCGTAACGCAGATCGAGTTTTTTCTTTCCTATTTTTATAAAATCGATTACCGCATAAGGGGCATCCGCTTCCGTGTGAACTTCTTCGACTTTTCCCACACCCCAAACTCTGTGGAGCACTTTGTTTCCTACATGAAGCTCCACGGCAGCCGTTCTGCTTTCGCTTCTCGTTTCTTCCTCTTCAAGCGGAATTTCGGAAAGGAAGCGTGACGGTTTTGTCGGCGCACTCACCCCGTAGCGAGATCTTCTGTAAGCATAGGTAAAAAACACTCTTTCCTTTGCGCGCGTAATGCCTACATAACAAAGGCGCCTTTCTTCCTCCATTTCTTTACTCGACTCAAACGCTCTGTAGTGCGGCAGGAACCCTTCTTCCATACCGACAAGGAACACCACCGGAAATTCAAGCCCTTTTGCGGCATGAAGAGTCATAAGTGTCACCCTGTTTCCTTCTTTTGACATATCAATATCCGTGATGAGCGAAAGGTGATTCAAAAACGCGGAAAGCGAGGTGTCTTCGGATGTTTTTATAAATTCGCTCACCACATTTATAAATTCCTTGACATTTTCGACTCTGCTTTCCCCTTCTTCCTTTCCTTTGCTTAAAAGGTAATCGTAGTAATGGATTTTCGAGATTAACTCCTCGACAAGCTGCCTTACGGTAAGCTGCTTTGAATCCTCTTTCAGCTCTTTTATCAACTTGTAAAAATCATCCAATTTTTTATACGTTCCTACAAGTTCCCCGTTTTCCGAAAGGTATTCTAACGATTCGTAAAGGGTAAGTCCGCTCCTTTCTTTCACTTCTTCGACTTTTTTGAGTGTTGCGGGGCCTATTTTCCTTGACGGCACATTGATTATGCGCTTGAAACTTATATCGTCACGCGGATTGTTGATAACGGAAAGATACGCCATTATATCCTTTATTTCAGCCCTGCTGTAGAACCTTACGCCTCCGATAATCTGATACGGCACGCCTTCCTCTATGAGATACTCTTCAAAAATCCTCGATTGAAAATTCATTCTGTAGAGAATTGCAAAATCGCTGAAATGTTTTCCCTCTTCTCTTCGTAATTCTTTTATCTTTTTTACGACAAAGCGCGCTTCGTCTATTTCGTCCGCAGCTTCATACAAGGAAACGGCATCCGTAATGCTCTTTTTGCTGAACAGTTTTTTGTCGCTCCTCTCGCTGTTATGTGAAATCAGTTCGTTTGCAACGTCTAAGATCTGCTGGGGCGAGCGGTAGTTTTGTTCCAATTTTACAACTTTCGCTTCGGGGTAATCCTCTTTAAACTTGAATATCAAACCCGAATCCGCTCCCCTGAACGAATAGATGCTCTGATCGTCATCTCCGACAACAGTAATTTTTCTGTATTTGCCTGCAAGAATTTTTAAAAGTTCGTATTGCGACCTGTTTACGTCCTGATATTCATCCACAAGGACATAATGGAATTTGTCTTTGTAATAGTACGCAATGTCATCGTGTTCTTTGAGGAGCTTTACAGTGAGCATGATAAGATCGTCAAAATCCAGCGCATTATTATCTTTTAAGAGTTTTTCATACCTTATGTATATGGAGGAAACAACACTTTCAAAATAATCGTGCTGTTTCAGAGAAAATTCCCTTGCGGAAAGCATGTTTCTCTTTATATTCGAAATGGCATGCTTTATCTTTTTGGGCTCGAAATATTTCGTATCGAAATCCGCCGCTTTGGTTGCCTCTTTTATGACACGTATCGCATCGTCTTCGTCAAGTATCGTAAAATTTTTTCCGTATCCCAAAACTCCGATTTCCCTGCGCAAAATTCGTGCGCATAGAGAATGGAACGTCCCTATCCATAACCCTTTTATATGCTCCCCTATGAGCGATTCGACACGCTCTTTCATTTCGTTTGCAGCCTTGTTTGTAAACGTAACGGCAAATATGTGAGACGGAAAAACGTGCATCTCTTCCACAAGATAAGCAATTTTATACGTAATGACTTTAGTTTTTCCGGAACCTGCACCCGCAAATACAAGAAGCGGCCCTTCATTGTAAAGGACTGCCTCTTTCTGCTGTTCATTCAGGGTTTCGAAAATATCCTTCAAGGCGTAAATACCCCACCCGGTATCGACTTAAACAAACTACCAAACAGAGGAAAAAGCATGATTACGTATAGAATAACGAGGATTAAGAGCGCTATGATGGGAGTGAAATAGATGCCTATCGCACTTGCCGTATCCGTTTCGTACGTTTCCTTTATCGCAAAAACGTACAACGTAATCCCCCACAAGATAAAGATAAGCTCGATCCAACCGGGCAAATTGTAGTTCATTGCCGTTGCAAACAGAATATCGAGAAGTTTGTATATGAGAATCGGAATTGAGGCGAATGACCACGCCGTAAAAAGTGCCAGCCCGTTAGCCTTTTTAGTTACGAACTGCGCTATGAGTTCGTAAATCGAAACCGAAACGAACACATTGATATACGGCACGACAAGCCCGAGAATAAAAAACGGAGTTGACGTTGTAAGGCTCTTTATGGAATTGGAAAAATCCTTAAAGAAAGCCTGCGCGTTGGGCGGTAAGTTTCCACCGTTCTGCGGAAATGCAATACCGTTTTTACCTGCAAAATGAGCGGCGAGCACGGAAACAATGCCGTATATGAGCAAATATATAAGGGCGGCGTAAACCGGCTTTTCCTCTTTAATTTCTTTAAATGCGTCTATCGGGTTTGCAATTGCTTTCCATATAAGTTCCAGTGTTTTATTCATACTTCCCTCCTTTTTACGGTTCCATCATGTATTGAAGCTTCATAGGCTTTAAACCGTTAATAATGCCAAGCTCTTTTTCTATCGAACTTTTCTCTCCGAGCAGAGACGAAAGAATGCTTTTTTTAACGGTATGCCTTATAATTTTTGGTGCGCCCTTGAGGTTCAAATCTTTTTTGATCGTATCGACAACAAACTGAAAGTTCCCGATTGCATCCACAAGATGGAGTTTCTTTGCCTGTATTCCCGTAAAAACCTGCCCCTGCGCAATCTCTTTGAGCTGAGATGCTGGAATTTTTCGTGCATTCTCAACAACAGAAAAGAACTGCTGATACGTTTGATCGATAATATCCTGAAGCATCTTTTTTTCCTGAGGCGTCATTTCCCTGACAGGAGAGCCCATATCCTTAAACTTTCCGCTTTTTATAACAACCTCTTTAACGCCTATCTTTTCTAACAAACCTTCGTAATTAACAAGCTCCATAATCACACCGATGCTGCCTGTAAGCGTTGTCGGCATCGCTATAATCTTGTCCGCAGCACATGAGATATAGTATC
>JALSNB010000125.1 GCA_026987225.1 Caldisericaceae bacterium | reverse complement strand
TCAGGGATATGAGATTTATCCCAGTAAATGAAGGTTTTGTTATTGCTTATGCCGATTTCTGGCCTTCTGATGCAATGGTTTCTCCGCCCGTTATTCAGCTCTGGAGCAGTGGAAGAAATAATACTCAATGAGTATCCGGGTGTGATGCGCGGTATATCTTAACAGTACATGAAATCTGGTAAAATTTTACAAAAGGCGGATAAAGGCGAAAGGTTCAAAACCCTTCCGCCTTTTTTATTCTAAAATTATTTAAGATGTGCGGATAAACAAATTACAACATTAACACCTCAATACGTTTTTTCGATGGAATCTTTTATTATATTATCAGATTTACGGACAGCTCAAACATTTTAAAAGCTTAATTTATAATTTTACCGAAATTTTCCCTCAAACCCCTTGACTAAAAAAAATTAATTACAATACGGTAAGAAAAGTAAAAAACAAATCTTTTTACAGAAGGAGGCGGTGCAAAATGAATGTTTGGTAAGCAAAAAAGAACAGCCGAATAAAGAGGTGTTGCGGAAACTCAATCTCTCCCTTCGGATTGTCCGCTTCATACTTCGCTTATTCTACTCTCTCCAAATCACCTCCGAAAGTCATCTCTATCAAACTTCTCCGATTACCTATCCGTTTATCCCGTAACTCCCATTAATATCGCTCCCAAAAATACTCTCTATTAATTCTTCCTCTTCTTCAATTAGTTGCAAAAATCTTATCTACGAATTCTCACCTCAAAAATCCTCTTCCGTAATTTCCTCAGAAGAATGTGAAAACACACAACTGATACAATAGAAACGAAAGAAAAAAGCCAAAAGGTGAAAAGAGCAAGCAAGGTGTTTAAGAACCAAAGAAAAAGAGAGGAACGGAATTGTTGAAGTTAAAGCCGGAAACAAAAAGGTAAAAAATGCGTGAAGGATAATATAAAAATCATCGGCAAAGGTGGAAAAGGATAAGAATGAAAATGGTGGTAAAAGAAAATCCGAAACTAAAATTTACGGAGCGGAAAAGAAAAAGCAGTTTGCAAAGAAAGTCCATGCAAACTGCCGTATGAAAAATGTTTGATAATTTTACCAGAAAAATTGCTTTAATGCAAATGAATGGTTCGGATATAAAATTTCCTGCCTTCGTTTGCAAATATCCGAAAACAAACTTTACAAAGATAAGGATAAATAAAAAGAAAATATGCATAAAAGGTGCGGGAGGAACACAGTGGGCTTTCGTCTTGCTCGGGCATACGAAATACTTATCCGGTTGGCATGACAGACATGACACCTGTTATTATATAGTACCGTATGGTTATCGGATCGATCCTGACAACGGGATACCGCCGGAAAAGATATGCATTATGCAAAAATAAGATATACGGATTCGGCATCTGGATATCTCGGATATAGTTATGTCGATCCCTACGATTCGGAAGATTTTGATCCCGATCACAATTATAAGCATAACTTATTTGATTTTACCGGGACATATGATGATCCGTCCGTTCATTTTGAGGCTGTTTCCTGATGATGAAGGACGAGGAAATCAAGTTAGTAGACGGATTGTTGATCTTTATCTTAATGTTATCCGTTTTATCGGGTTGCAACTTTCTTCGCAACCTGTCCGAAATCGGAGGTTTATTGAGGGTTAAGGATCCGAATGCTTTACCCGAAGTGAGTATTAAAAAAATTTGTTACGGTCAAAGATCCGTACTGTTGTGTTAAATCTTTTTACAATGGTTGGAAACGTAAGGACGGAAGGCAAGTTTGGCGTACTGCCCGGCCGATTTTATCAAGTTTTTTACGGATGCGGAATCTTCCTTTTGCGTATGATTTTTTCTTTCCACGTGCCTTTTTTGAACCATAGATACGCTGCAAACGCTATTATTACATTGCTCACGACCATTGCATAAAAAATTCCGTTCGGGCCGATATGTTTTTTAATCGCAAGGTAATATGCAAGAGGGATTCTTATGCCCCACAGCCTCGTTGTGTTTAGCACGAGAATCGGTGTTGTGTGCCCCGAACCGCTGAATGCGGCGTTGAATGCAAACATAATACCGAAGAATGGTATCGAATACGATGCGATTCTGAATAAGTTCACTCCCACTTTGATTACTTCGGGATCGTTGATAAAGAACTTTACGATGTATCCGCCGAATAGAAATGTGAGCGTTGCGCCGCTGAACAACGTAATTGCGATGACTTTTACGGTTTCCCATACGACACGTTCCGCACGTTTCGTGTTGTCTGCACCTAAGTTTTGCCCCACCATTACCGTTGCCGCCTGAGAGAATCCCATCGCAGGCATGTTAAGGATCGATATAATTCTGTTTCCTATACCGAATGCACTTATCACTGCCGTGCCGAATAAGTTTACGATGCTTATGAGCAGTGTGAATCCGAGTGAAGTTGCCATCTGTCCGAACGAAAGCGGTAGCCCTATTCTGAATATCTTGCCTGCCATATGCCAGTTTATTTTTATGTTTTTCGGTTTGAGGCGTATTTCGCTTTTTTCGGAAAATAGGTATCTGAACGCCAAAAATACGGCGAGCACTCTTGCCAAAGCGGTTGCAAGCCCGGCACCCATAGCGCCCATTTTCGGCATGCCGATTCCGAAAATCATGAGCGGATCGAGCAGCGCGTTCAGAAGAAGGGAAAATGTGATTATTTTCATTGGCGTTACTGTGTTCCCCCGTCCCTGAACGATTCCCTGAAAACTCATATATGCGAACATGAACGGAAGCCCCAAAAATATCACGCGCATGTATCTTAACGTGGGAACGAACGCATCCTGTGGCGTGTGGAGGAGTTTCAGTATCGGCACTGCCGTAACGTATCCCAGCGCACCGAGCAGTATGCCAAGTGCAATCATCAGCGTAATTGTCGTACCTGCGGCGGTTGAAGCGTCATCTTCCATTTTTGCGCCCGTGAACTGTGCAACGAGTGTGGAGCCGCCCACTGAAACGCCCATCGAGAATGCAATAAGCACGAATGCCACGTTGAATGTGATTGTCGGGGCGGATAGCGCCGCTTTTCCCACTTTGCCCAACCAGAATGCGTCGACGAGGTTGTAAAGTGTCTGAACGAGATTTGCAATCATCACCGGAAAGCCCAATATGAGGAGCTCTTCCAAGATGTTCCCTCCCAAAAGGTCAGGCTTTCGTTTTAATGCGGCAAACGCCCTTTTAATTTTGTTCATGCAAGGCCATTATAACACAAAACATATATATTTGTTTACTATACGGCGAATATTTTTGTAATTCTTTGAAGCATTGTCGTTGTAAATTGCACAAATGTTTATTTTTCGATTGGTTTATTTTTTGTTATAATTCTGTTATGAATAGATCAGAGGAGGCGAATATGGATTTAAAAGAGTATATTAGAAGTATCCCGGATTTTCCGC
>JALSNB010000124.1 GCA_026987225.1 Caldisericaceae bacterium | reverse complement strand
AAATCTTAAAAGGAGCTTACTTGAAACGAAATTGAAAGATGGTGATGAAGTGAGTATTTTTGCGCCTGTGGGAGGAGGATAAAATGATGGCTTGGGATCCGGTTTGCAAACAGATTATTGATAAGAAGGAAGCAAAATTTTCCATTGTTTTTAGTGGAGAAAAATACTACTTTTGCTCTGCCCATTGCAAGGACGAGTTTGTTAAAAACCCTGAAAAATACATTCGCTTAAAACCGGTAAGGCCGGAAGATTCAAGCTGCTAAATTGTGCTAAACAAAGAAGAAGCCGAGCGTTACAGCAGGCATATACTAATCGATAAAATTGGAGAAAAAGGGCAGGAGAAAATCAAACGTTCCTCCGTGCTTGTCGTAGGTGCTGGTGGATTGGGGAGCCCCATTCTTATGTATCTTGTTTCAAGCGGTGTTGGCAGGGTAGGCATTGTTGACGGTGACATTGTTTCCGTTTCGAACCTTTCCAGGCAGGTGCTTTATGCGGATAAAGATGTCGGAAAGAAAAAGGTTTTTGTTGCAAAAGAAAAGCTCGTTGCAATGAACCCGTTTGCAAAAATCGATATTTATCCGGAATGGCTCGATTGCGAAACAGCACCGCATATATTCAGAAAATACGATTGCATAGTAGATGCAACGGATAACTTTGAAACACGATATTTGATAAACAGGACGGCAGTCGAGCTCAATAAACCTCTTTTTATAGGCGCTGTCGGGCGTTTCACCGGGCAAGCGATGGTTGTAATTCCGCATAAGAGTGCTTGTTACAATTGTGTTTTCCCTGAAAAAGAAAAAGAAACGTTGCATCTTATGACGCAACGCAATGCGTCTTTGGGTGTGTTTTCTCCGCTTGTCGGTGTTATAGGAACGATTGTTGCAAACGAAGTGCTGAAATATATCCTCGGCATTGGCAAAAACCTCATAGGAAAACTTCTCATCTATGATGCTCTGAATAACGAATTTTCAATTATTCCCGTTCAAAAAGATCCGAACTGCAAAATCTGCGGAACGAAGAAATAGAATAATATGTGATTGTTTGAAGTTTAGTATTCGCTTACAATTTTTCTAAAATCGTTATCATTTCGGAGTGCGGCAAAATCTTTATCTTTTATTGCCATTTCTTTGTGTCTCTCATCTAACTTTATCGCTTGCTTAAGTGAATCAATTGCTTTATTTTTATTGCCGGAGAGGGAATATGTACATGCTTTATTATTCCATGCTGCAGCATCTTTCGGATCTATCTCAAGCACTTTATCATAACATTCGATTGCCTCTTCATATCTTTTTAAACTGGCAAGTGCAATACCTTTATTATTCCATGCTGCAGCATATTTCGGATCTATCTCAAGCACTTTATCATAACATTCGATTGCCTCTTCATATCTTTTTAAACTGGCAAGTGCAATACCTTTAACATACCATGCTGCAGCATCTTTCGGATCTATCTCAAGCACTTTATCATAACATTCGATTGCCTCTTCATATCTTTTTAAACTGGCAAGTGCAATACCTTTATTATTCCATGCTGCAGCATATTTCGGATTTATTTCAAGCACTTTATCAAATAGTTTTATTGATGCTTGCAAGATTGTTTTATTCTTTGTGTCAGCAATTACACTGTTTGTTCCTAACTCAAGGAGGAAATATCTATATTCAATTTTATTCGGTATTTCTGTTGTGAATTTTTTAAGTTCTTCGGATATTTCCCTGTCGTTTGCCATATATTTTTCTTTAAGGATCAATTGGGAAATTGTGGGATGATACGAGGAAATGAATTTTTTGTTTTCTCTTTCTTCAATATTTATTAACCCACTTTCGTTAAGTTCGGAAATTATGCCGCTGCTATCGTTTTTGTGGATATCCTTCAATGCTTGCAAAGGAATTCTTGTGTTGAAATAATCGCATACAAATATCGTTTTCATTACAGTCTTTTTTGCGTTATCATCCTTTATATTTTTCCAGACATCATCAATAGCCTTTTTTACACTTTCTTTTCCCGTAGAGACCAACATTACAAGTACGGGAAAGGCATCTTTAGATTTCTGAAGAATTTTATCTTCATCCTTCTTGTCATTTAAATATCTGTTAATATATTCTCTTTTTATTTTTTCGTTTAAACTGATTTCCACATCTTGAAAATTGTAAACATTGAGATTTTCTTTAACTGCTCCCCATCGCTCTTTTTGTTCCGCAAGGACAAAATTTATATTCTTTGATAATTTTTCGGCATTTTGCACCAGATTTAATACATCTTCTTTGTACGAAGCAATGTTGTCAATGAAAACAACTTTCTTTTTGCCGGACGGGCTTACCTCTTCCATAAACTGCATGGCTCTCCCGCTGTTTATTCTTCCGGTGGAAAAGAAAACATCATAATCCTTCATAAAATCGTAGGCGGATCTCATCATTAATACGCTTTTTCCGGAACCGCTGTTTCCCAGAAGAAGTATGTTTTTGTCCTGTTGTAATAGTCTGCTAATTTTATTTTCTTCGTCTCGTTTTACATCCCACCCGTCAATAATAATATTCCATGCAGGCTTTAAACCTTTTAAAAACTTTTCTTTGTCTTTTTCTTTCGCGTTTCTGTTTACTTTCCTTATAATATTCGGCATATAGTCGATGCCGCACTCTTTGATATACGGTTCCCACTCTTTGAGTTTTTTGATTAATGTGTCTTTGAATATTTTAAATCCGCTCTCCAAATCTTCCTTTGAAATCACCTTAATATTATTTTCTATTTCTTCCTTGTTTTCATTTCCGGTAATTACTTGGAAGTAAAGATACACAAATGCAAGAGGTACGCCTAACTGCGGTTGGTTTGCGGCTAAAGCGGGTAATGCGTTTGATATAAATGCATTGACGTTGGGATATTTGTTTTGCAAGTTTTTCATAAATACAAGCGTATCGTTAAGTTTGTCTCCGGCAATATATGAGTATTTTAGAAGCACTTCATTCAATTTGCCTTTTAACTCTTTAACTCGATTTTTAATTTCTTCGATGCCAACTTTTTTCATTTGATTTGCACCTCTTCGGATATATTTTTTCGCATATTACGGTAACTATCTGCTTCCTCTAAATAATCAAATAATCCCTTAATTAAAATAACCCCCTTTTTCATATTTTTGTTTCGTATGTTTTTATTCTCTTTTCAGTATATTCATATTTCGTTAAACTCAAAAATTAATCTGCCGTAAATTTTCAAACAAAAGAAAGGTATATTTATATAATTCTGCTTCAACCGACTCATTTTTATTTTGAAATATTACGTTTGCTGTTATAATTACATCAAAATAAATTTTATGAGAAGGAGGTGTTTTTTATGCGAGAAAAGATAGAAGGTGAAGTTTATGGCTGTTGTAAAAAAGATCTTTTCCGCATTGAGAGCGGACCTTAAAGTTTTTTTGGAGAAAGACCC
>JALSNB010000123.1 GCA_026987225.1 Caldisericaceae bacterium | reverse complement strand
GATTCTATCATTATCATAAGCGATATCGAAAAAGCTTTTATCGCTGAAGGTATTAGCTTTTCGCTGTTAGGAATTTGCAAACTCATAATTTTTTCGAGAATCTTTATTAAGAATAAGGATGCGGCCTGTATGACAATTGTTTCTTCCACATCCGTATCCACATTGGAAAGTCCGATTGACGATATTTCTTTGACAAATTGCTCGTTTATATCCGATGAAAAAATTATCTCAAGCCATTGGTACCAGCTTTCTTCGGCTCTTTCCAAACTTCCGTAGTTTGCTTCCATAAGTTTTACTACGTTTTCGTCTTTTGAAAGCGATCTTATTACCTCGTTTATAATTTCGTGCCCATGGTTTGAAATTATGGGAAATAAATTTTTTAAATTGTTTCTATCTTCTTCGGAAAATTCGATATTTCTTTTCACATTTTCGATGTCCATTATCGGTTTTCACCTCCCTTTTAAATTTTTTTTGATATAAAGTATACCTTACGATTTTTTATTTGTCAAGTTATATCTATGAAATACGGAAGATTTTTTAAACATTTTAAAAACAAAAACAACGTTCGAATAAGAATATAAAATCTTTCGCTCTTTTGTTTACGGTTCGAAATTTATGAGCCTTATGAGTATTCCACGGGCGCCAAAGGAACCGTTATCCGTTGCAAAATGCTTTTCGAAATCCGCTTTTGAAATCGAGGCATAGAAATTTACCATGATGTTTTTCAGTTTGCATGCTTTTATTGTAATTTCGGGCATGTCGTAAACGTAAATGGTATTTTTTGAAAGCGGTTTTTCGTCTTCATACAGCAAAATTTTGGAGATATCGGAAAGCGAGGAAATTTTGTTTAGCCTTACGGAAAACGGATTTTTTACGGGCTTTTTTATCGTTTCGCTTGTAAGAATTCCTTCTGGGAAAACGAGCAATCCGCTTATACCTGCATTGTGCGGCAGTTCGACGGATACGATTTTTAAGCGGTAGGTGCCGTTTTTGCCTTTGATGAGCGATGCGCCGCACATTTCATAACAAACATCGTTGTCAAAAGGAATCATTGTTATCCTTTTTGTATCGCCATTTGCCAAAATCGTATTTATCACTCCGCTTATAAGGATATTCGGATTTTTGTTCGGATTAAACGGTATTGCAACTTTTACGGCATTGCTTGATTTTAGTATCGAAAATGTCGGGTGTACGTCGTATCTTGCGGCGATTTCGTTAAACGCTTTTCTGTCCGTTTCGAGCACGGCGTTATTTTCGCTTCCGCTTATAACTCTTATTTGAGGATTCTCGGCAAACGGCCTGTAAAATGCGTAAAAAAAGACAATTGCCGCAACGATAGCAGCGATGATAATTATCAAAATTATTCTCGCTTTTTTGTTTTTGAAAATTTTCCGCCCGTGTTTTGCCGTATAGGATAGGAACGCAAGATACTTAAATTCTTCCATCCGTTCGTCAGGAAGCGGCATTCCGTTCATTTCATTCATCTCCTTTCATTTTGCTCAAAGATTCTATTTTGCTTTCCATTACTTCCAATTTTTGTTTCGTTTCGTTAAGGGCAGACTCGATATTTTCAACCGCACAACGGTTGTTTCTATTCGGTGCAACTATAATCAGCGCAAGCATAAAAATACTTCCGAGCAGTGCCAAAAAGAACCACCCTGTGCCGTTATACCCCTTTTCGCCTGCGATTTTCGCCGTGATAATTGCAACGATGAGGTATCCGATAACGGTTATTGCTATTATGGATATGCCCATTTTATTCTTCCTCCTCAAATATTGCGTCCTTATTTTCGAACAGATATGCCAGCCTGAACGAAGAAAGCGTAATGAATGCCTCTGTAAATCCTGAAATCAGGACGTTAATTATAATAACTATGGAATTAACAAACATATTTCCGTGCATTGCAATGCCCGTTTTTTCGGCGAAAAGGGAAATTGCAAAAAGCACTCCGTAAATAATAAAGTATATTCCGACTATCCCGCCTCTCATTTTCATCAAATACATTCCGCGCGTAAAACCGTCTTTGAAATTGTTTTGAAGAACGGTTTCCGGAATGATAAAAATGGAAAGTATGAAAATCGAAGCCGTGACTATCGCCTCGATAATTCCCAGATACGGCGGGATCGATTTTGAGAAATGAGGGGCATTCACTCCGAGCGACAGCGTAATTGCAAACGAAATAATCTGCATGACAAACAGTATCGAAACTATTTGAAACACGTTTTTTTCGGAGAATTTTTCGTAGATGTAGGAAACGAGCGAAATTATAACGATTCCGTAAAGTCCGAATGTGCTTTCCGCAATATCGGAGAATGCATTTGAAATCATTACGATGCGGAACGTTTGATGTGCGCTGAGGCGGAGTATGAAGACGGATGCGCATCGGAGCAGAACGCTCAAAATAAAAAACCAGATCATTGTTTTCAGCATCAGGCTGCTGTGGTTTTTGTTCGCCGCACTTTTTGCTGGAAAATACCCTGCGGCAAAATAGAAGAACGCAAACATAATAAGCAATGCGATTATGCAATTTGCAATACCTGTTCGTCCGTTCAATGCGGATTGGAATGTCCTGTAGTTCAGCTTTCCGAGAATGTCCGGATTCCCGCTCCAACGTGCGGCGGTGAACCCCGCAAAATAGTAGAGCGAAGAAATAATCTGCCTGTAGAGCAGAAGCGCCGTGAACCAGAGAGACGTTTCTCCCATTTTCTTCAGTCCGAATTTTACGCTTTTCGAAATTTCCATACCTACCTCCTTTTTTCATTTTATAACTTTTTCAAAAAAATCAAACGATTTTCAAAAATTTTTTGTGAGTTTTCCGTATTTTGATTGTGAAAAAATTTTGTAACGGGAGTGTTTTGTAATAAAATAGTGCAAATGGAGGTGAGTATGAAAAACATACCGTTTGCGACAATAGAGAGAGTTGCAAAATATTTGAGGTGCCTGAAAAGGCTTGATGAGAAAAAGGTGAAGGTGATCTCTTCCAAAGAGCTTGCCGAACATACCAAAACAACGCCCGAGCAGGTGCGTAAAGATTTTTCTTATTTCGGCAGGTTCGGGAAAACTGGCACGGGCTATGATGTGAAAAAGCTTGCAAGAAAGCTTGAGTCCATTTTGAAAACTCAAAAAAAGTGGAACGTTGCCATTATCGGTGCCGGTGCGTTGGGCAGCGCGCTTGCACGTTATCCGGGGTTCAAGGAGTCGGGCTACGACATAAAGGTGCTTTTTGATAACGATCCGGAAAAAATCGGCAAAAAGATTTCCGGAGTGGAGGTTGTCGATATCAAGAAGTTCGGCGATACGGTGAAAAAGAAAAATATCCAGATTGCAATTGCCGCAGTTCCCAAAGAATCAGTAAACGAACTCGAAGAAGCTATAGCAAAGAGTAGTATTCGCGGTGTTATAAACTTTGTCCCTGTTACGTTGAACTTCAAAACGAGGCGAAAAATTTTCATTATTGACGTTGACCTTGCGCAAAAGTTGTATATAATGACATATCTAATCAAACGAGGAAAGGGGATGAAGTAATGGATATTTTAACGTTGAACTGCGGAAGTTCCTCTGTTAAGTACCAGCTTTACAGATGGGAAGAAAAAAGAATCCTTGCAAAAGGAGTTGTGGAAAGGGTTACCGTTGGCGGCTCTTTCATTAAGCATGAAGTTCCGGGAAGGGACACCGTAAAAATAGAAAAAGAGTGCCCCACACACAAGGAAGCAATCGAGCTCATTATGAGCACGCTTACAAGCAGCGAACACGGAGTAATAAAGGACATAAAAGACATAAAGGCTGTCGGGCACAGAGTCGTGCATGGCGGAGAAAAGTTTAACAAATCCGTAATAATCGACGACGAAGCAATGAAAACATTCGAAGAACTCGTTGACCTTGCGCCTCTGCATAACCCTCCGAACATTTTGGGCATTAAAGCGGCTAAAAAAGTTCTGCCCGATGTTCCGCACATGGCAATTATGGATACTGCGTGGCATCAGACGATTCCCGATTTTGCCTACATATACGCTTTGCCTTACGAATGGTACGAGAAGTATCACATCAGGAGATACGGTTTCCACGGCACTTCTCTGCTATATGTGGCAAAAAGGGCGGCCGTGCTTTTGGGTAAGGATCCGTTTGAAACAAACATTGTTTCCGCACATATCGGGAACGGCGTGAGTTTTAATGCCGTAAAGAACGGTTTGTCCGTGGATACGAGCATGGGCTTTACTCCGCTTGAGGGTGCCGTTATGGGAACACGTGCAGGCGACCACGATGCGGCAATCGACCTATACATGATGGACAAACTCGGGCTTTCGACAAAAGAAATGAATACGATTCTCAACAAAAAGAGCGGAGTGCTCGGTATAACGGGCAAATACACGGACAGAAGGGACATAGAAATTGCTGCAGAAAAAGGCGATAAGCGTGCGGAACTTGCAATTAAAATCGAAGGATACAGGGGAAGAAAATATATTGCGGCATACATGGCGGCGCTGGGAAAAGTCGATGCGATTGTCTTTACCGCAGGTGTCGGCGAAATGTCTCCGATTATGAGAAACGAAATGCTGAAAGGATTGGAACTTTTCGGCGTAAAGATAGATCCGGTAAAGAACGAACTTTCACATACGAGAAATGCCGAGATGGATATAACGGCAGAGGATTCCAAAGTGAAAGTCTTTGTCATACCGACGGACGAAGAACTCGTTATGACGGAAGATACCGTTGCCCTGCTCGAAGGAAGGTACGACATTCACACGAAATTTACCTATTCTTTCCAGGATCCTCACTATGTAAACAAGCTGCGTGAGGAAAACTTCCAAAAACAGGTTAAGGAAGTGCCCGAACTTCTTAAAGTGCGCGCAAAAATTCCCGGAATTTCATAAAAATCATAAAGGGGCTTTTAAAAAGCCCCTTTTTTTATATGAACCCTCTTTCTTTAAGCCAGTTGTATGCGTCTCTCAAACTTTCCTTAACCGGCCTGCTCTTATAACCCAATTCCTTTCGTGCCTTTTCGCTGCTTATAAGAGAATTCGATGCGAGGACTCTCAGGGAATACGTTGTAAACAGAGGTTTTGTATGTGTAAAACGGTAGTAAATGGGAGTGAGCGGAGCTGCAAGTTGTGCTATGAAAAACGGGAGTTTTACTGTCGGGCCCTGCTTTTTTGTAATTTCCCTGAGATACGTTACGAGTTCTTCCACCGTGACTTTCTCTCCGGAAAGTATATAGACTTCGCCTTTCTTTGCTTTTTCTGCGGCAAGGATATGCCCCTTTGCGACGTCCCTTACGTCTGCAAAATCGTATGCACCGTCCACGTATGCCTTTAACCTTCCCTGTACGAAATCGATGATGAACTGTCCCATCTGTGATATTGAAAAGTCGTTCGGCCCGATAATACCCGTCGGGCATAGTATCACGGCGTCAAGCCCTTTCTTTACGGCGTTCAGAACGCTGAGCGATGCCTTTGCTTTTGTTTTGGAATAGTCGCCGAAAACCTGCTCCGGATCGAAAGGCTGCGTTTCGTCTATTACGGTACCTTTCGGAGGTTCCCTTAACGCATGCACCGAGCTTGTGTATATGAGCCGCCTTACGTTATTTTCCATTGCTGCTTTGACAACGTTCTCCGTCCCTTCAACATTTATTTTTTCAAGCAGTTTCCTTTTGCCGGATGTAATTACGACAGCACCCGCCATGTGATAGACAATATCCGCATTTTTTAACGCACGTTTTATAAACCTGTAATTTGTTATGTCACCGAACATCATGTCTATATCCAGCCCTTCGAGAGGTGCCAAATTGTCGTTTGGAAGGACAACTGCCCTCACCTCTTTTTCCTCTTTCAAAAGTTCCCTTACAAGCGTGTTTCCTAAATGCCCTGTTGCACCTATTACGGCATTTATCATTTTCTCTCGCCTCCCAATCCGTTCCATATCGTTAAAGCAAGCTTTGACGTGTTGACCTCTTTCTTTTCTATTCCGATTTGAATCCACACGGAAAGCATCACGCTCCACAGGAGCAAAACGTCTTCCTCGGAGCAACTTCCTTTGAGAGATTTAATGAAGTCCCGCAGAGTATCTTTTATCTTTTCGTTTATCAGTGCGCTGAGCTTATCGTCTTTTATCTGAATGAAATTCAGTTCCCTGAGCGTTACGAGTATTCCGGATATGTACATTTCCGATAGGTGAACGTTCGTTTCCAAAAATGTTTTTATCGAGCGGACGGGATCTTTCAGCTTTTTGGCGTTTTTAATGAGTTCATCTTTCAGTGCGTCTATCGAACCGAGTGCAATCTCTTTGAGCAGTTCGTCTTTCGATTTGAAATACGTGTAAAAACTTCCTTTTGAGATGCCCGCTTGCTTTGTTATCTCTTCTACCGATACGTTGTCAAAGCCTTTCTGCAAAAACAGTTTTTGAGCAACGCTTTTTATTTTTTCTCTTTTCATTTCTCGCCTCTTTTCGACTGACTGGTCAGTCATATTATACGCTGATTTTTATTCAAGTCAAGTATAAAATTTTATATCTATTTCGTTATAGCGTTTTTTATTGTATACTGAATCCGGAGTAAAATCTTCTGCATAGGAGGTAGCATGATTTTAATTGAAAACGGTACGATATACACCGTGACAAAAGGCGTTATCAAAAACGGTTCCGTTCTCATAGGGAACGACGGAAAAATTAAAGAGGTATCCGACAAAAAGATAAAGGCAAATTGCGAAAAGATTGATGCCAAAGGAAAATTGATTTTCCCCGGATTCATCGATGCGCACACGCATTTGGGGCTGTTTGCGCTCGAAGGCGGAATGGAAGATGCGGACGGCAATGAAATGACAAATCCCGCAACGCCCGCAATGAGGGCGATCGATGCAATCAACCCGCAGGATCCCGCATTTAAAGATGCTGTAAGTGCCGGTGTTCTGCTCGTTTTTACTGGGCCGGGCTCCGGAAATGTGATTGGCGGGCAGAGCGTCCTTACGAGGACTTACGGAAAAACCGTAGAGGATATGATTGTGATAAATCCTGTCGGCGTGAAGTGTGCCTTCGGAGAAAACCCGAAGCGTGTTTATTTGTCTCAGCACAGACTGCCGTCAACACGTATGGGCACGGCAAAGGTTTTCAGGGAAACACTTGCGAAAGCCAAAGAGTATGCTAAGGCGAAGAAAGGTAAAAAGAAACCGCCTTTTAATCTCGATATGGAGGCACTCGTTCCCGTTTTTCAGCACAAATTGCCTCTTAGAATTCACTCGCACAGGGCGGACGATATTCTTACGGCTGTGAGAATTGCAAAAGAAGAGTTCGGGCTTGACGTTGTGATAGAACACGGAACGGATGCGGCGGTAATCAGAGACGTGCTTGCAAAGAAAAAAGTGCCGGTTATTTCCGGGCCGCTCCTTGACGTCTCTCCGAAGGTGGAGACGCGCTCTTCTTCGTTTGAAACACCGGCTCTGCTTGCAAAAGCAGGCGTGCTCACGGCCCTTATGACAGACCACCCCGTTATGCCGATTCAGTATTTGCCTCTTGAAGCGGGACTCGTTGCATACCAAGGCGGGGCAGGAGAAGAGGAAGCGCTCAAAATGATAACCATAAACCCCGCGAAAATTCTCGGGATAGACAAAGAATACGGCAGCATCGAAAAAGGGAAAGTCGCAAACCTCTCTGTTTGGAACAAACATCCTTTTTCTTCCGTTGCGCGGTGCGAAACCGTAGTAGCGGAAGGAAAAATTATTTTTAAGAGGTGATTGATATGAAAAAGATCATTGCAAAAAAGCTTTTTGACGGAAACAGAATACTTGAGAACAAAATCGTTCTGTTTGACGAAAAGGGAATTCAATACGTAGGTGACGACGATAAAGCGGGTGCCGAAGAAACGTTCGGAGCGGAATTTCTTACGCCGGGATTTATTGACCTTTCTTCGGGGATAGGATTGAAGGAAGAATCGTTGGGGCAGGTAGAGGGAGACGATTTTAACGAGGAAACGAATCCCGCAACACCCGAACTCCTTGCGCTTGACGGAATAAACCCGCTTGACGAAGCATTTCCCAAGGCGGTAAAAGGCGGAGTACTTGAAACGCTTGTTCTTCCGGGGCTTTCGAATCCGATCGGAGGAAGAGGCGCGCTGATAAAAACCGTTGGAAAAACGGTTGAAGAGATGCTTATAAAATCTCCTTGCGGCATGAGGTTTTCGATAAACAACGCACCGAAAATGACTTACGGAAAACAGAAAAAGATGCCGATGACGAGAATGGGCAATGCGTATATTATAAGAAATGCGCTTTACAAAACAAAAGAATACGAAAATAAGAAAAAGGATAAAAAGTTTTCCCTGTTCGAAGAATCGCTCCTTCCGGTTGTAAAAGGAAAAGAAAAAGCGTTCTTTGCGGCGTTCCGTGCGGATGACATCGCAACGAGCATCCGCATAGCAGAGGAGTTCGATTTGAATACCGTGATTACGTTTGCGACCGAGGCGGATCTTGTGATTGAGCTTTTGAAAAAGCACAAAATACCGGTTGCTTTCGGCCCGATTATTCTTTCGCGCTTTGACAGGGAGCTGAAGCACCTTTCCCCGAAAGTCCCTGCGGCGCTTATAGAGAGCGGCATAGAGACGGCGATTATTTCCGGGCATCCGTTCTATCCTGCGGAATTTCTTCGCATCCAACTCGGGCTTGTAATTGCGGAAGGAATAAAGCCGGAAAAAGCGTTAAAAGCGGTTACGCTTACGCCTGCAAAAATTCTCGGATTGAAAAATACCGGAATAATTAAAAAGGGTGCCGAGGCAAATCTCGTTCTGTTTGACGGAGAACCGTGGGAGACCAAAACAAAAATTCAAAGATACTTTTTGAAGGGGAGATAAATTATGAGCAAAAAGAGATTAACGCTTCTTTGTGTTGCAATTGCCGGGCTGATATTTTTGCCCGCAGCGATTCTTAACAAGCCTTACTACGGGCTTATCGCGGCATTCTTCGATTGGCTTCCGCTATTTACCGGATGGATGAAATTTTCTGAGAGCGGGAAAGTACCGTATTTGCACATCACTCTTACCGTGATTGCATACATTTTCTTTATCGTATGGCTATTCATTCCGCTTTCAGATTTTGCACGTTTCGGATTTATAATGATCTGGTTCCTTGCCGTGCTGTCCGGTGCGGCTCTCTGATGCAAACATTTTGCATACTAACGGTTGTATAATATAGACAGAAAATCTGGGGGGAGATATCTGAAACGGGCGCCGAAAGGCGCCCATTTATATTTACGGTATCGGTTTGTAAAGCCCTGCGTGAACGGGTAGGTATAGAGACAAGGCGGGAATTACGGATATAATGATCAGTGCGATGATTGCCGCAATTACGTATGGCACCGCTTCCTTTGCAATCGGATCCAAATCGCTGTGTATCAGCCCTGCTGCCGTAAACAAGTTTACACCGACAGGCGGCGTTGCCTGGCCTATTGCAAGTGCAACGACAAATATTACACCGTACCAGAGCGGGTCGATGTGGAATGCCGCAAGAACGGGCATAATAAGCGGAACAACGAGGTATGTGATGGAGATTGCATCCAAAATCATACCCAGCCCGAGAAGCAGTAAGTCAACGAGTAGAATGAACATGATCGGTGTTTTTGCGACTCTCATCATTCCGTGAGCGAATTGATCGATTACTCCGGAAACCGTTGCGGTCCAAGAGAATATACCTGCAAATGCAACGATTGCCATAATTACGGAACTTGTTACCGCAGCCTCGATAAGGATATCCATAAATGTGTACCAATCCAGAGTGTGGTATATGAGGGTTGCAACGAACAAGCTGTAGAAAACGGCGACAACGGCTGCTTCAGTCGGAGTGAAAACACCTGCGTATATACCGCCGAGTATGATAACCGGCGCCAGAATTGCCCAGATGGATTCGACAAAGGCCTTCCATATTTCTTTTGCCGTTCCCCTCTTTCTTGTGCCCCTGTAGTTTCTCTTCCTTGAAACGTAGTATGCTGCTGCAACGAGGAAGAGGCCTGTTAACAAGCCGGGTATGATTCCTCCGACAAACAATCCGCTTACCGTAACTGACGTAATGTTTCCGTATATGATGAATGCGATACTTGGCGGTATGACAATCGAAAGGCTTGCTGCGGTTGCTATTGTGCCTGCGGCAAAGTATTCGCTATATCCGCCTCTTACCATCGGCACGATAAGTATGAGTCCTACGGCTGCGGTTGTTGCGGGCCCGGAGCCTGAAATTGCGCCCCAGAACATAGCGGTAAGCACGGCGACAATTGCAAGCCCGCCTGTGGCACGTCCTACGACCAGTTCGAGAAAATCGGCTATTTTTTCGGCAAGCCGTGCCTTCTCCAAAATCATGCCTGCAAGAATAAAGAACGGTATTGCAAGTAACGGGAAGGACGCAATACTTGCGTAAAAGTTTCGTGAAATCATCAATATGCCCATGTGATAGAGCATTATCGTGATAACTGCCGTAAATCCCAAAGAAACTGCTATCGGTACGCCGATGAGAAGCAGCGCAACAAACATTACTATAAGCAATAATGCAGGTCCGTTCATATCACTTCTCCTCCTTTAATTTGTTCAACGCTTTCACGTGTCCCTGCCACATCCTTATAAAAACAAAAATTGAGAATATTGGGACTCCGATGTAATAGATCCACATCTGTATGCCGAGTGCCGGAGAAGTGGAGTGGAACATTGTTATTTCGTCATAAATCGTTTTAATGGTGAACCAATCCACAACACCGAACAAGAATGCGGAAAGTGCAAGGTTCAGCCACAAAACGATCCTTTTTACGCTTTTCGGAAACATTTTGAATATACTGACCATACCGAGGTTGGCACCTCTTTCAAATGCTATTCCGATACCGATTACCGTAACCCATACAAAGAAATTCACACCGATTTCTTCGGTAAAAGCGAGAGAATAGTGGAAAATGTACCTGCCCAAAACGTTTATAAATGCGATTGTTGCCATAATAAGGAGCAGTAAGCCCATTATTATCTCGTCAATACCGAATTTCCTTCTTTTTCCCGATTTATCATTCACAATTCATCACCTCCGTTATACATTTGGCAGAACTTCAACAATATCACCTTTTTTAAGGTTAAATTTTTTCGCTAACTTGTCGTGAAAAACGATGTTGTCGAACAGGGAAACCTGAGGGCTTGCCTGAACAACGATGTTTTCAAACTCAGGAGTCGTTATGAGAATCGAATTTATTTCTTTGTCCAATTCTTTTTCCCACCGGGCGATAAGCTTTACGTCGATCCATACGACGCTTTCGTTTTCGAATTCGTCAAGCAAACTTCTCGGTGCCATGGCAAGAACTCTGCTCATCCACGTGCCGTTTTCGCCTTCGAGCGGATTGCTCATAAGCCCTACGACAAGTTTAACGGGTTTTATCTTAAAACGTTCCTTTTCTCCGGCTATTTCCGCAAGAGAACTATCGATAAGCAATGCAACCACTTTACTTGCATCGAAGTATGAAATTTTCAAAGTTTCCGCTATGTCTCGTATGCTGTTTTTGCCGTCCATAAGCGGGATAATTTTCAGTTCTTCTTTGGTCAGTTTGATTTGTTCGGAACTCGTATTGCTTTTAAGAACCGGTATTGCGTCTATCGATTTTATTTTATTCATCAGAGAGAGCCATTCGTTTTGAGTTTGGAAAAGGGTTGCAAGGATTTCGTTAATTTTGAGGTTTATCTCGTTTTGAACGTTTATCCTTTCGTTGTTAAACGAAAAAAAACCGTTTCGGATTAGTGATATGCTTTTTAAAGCTTCCAATCCGTGAGTGTTTTCGAAATTACTTCCGATGATTTCTCCGTTTTTAAAGAAAATCTCGCCTTTCATTCCTTTTCCCCGCACTTCCAATTTTCCGGAAGCACGTGATTTGTTGATTAATTGAATCACATCCAATATTTCTACGTCGCTTAAATTTCCGCTGAGAGCTTTCAAGTGGAGTCCTCCTTAATTAAAATAAACCCGGGGCCGCTCTAATGCAGCTCCGGGGATTTTACTTGTCTGTTCTGATTGCTCTTCTCTATTGCCCCATATCCTTTTTGGCGGTTTCGTAGAGGTCTTCTCCGATCTTTGGCACCCATTTGTCGTAAATCGGTTTTGTTGCATTGATAAAGTCCTGTCTTTCCTGAGGCGTGAGCTTTGTCACGACCATTCCTTTGTCCTGAAGATATTTGATATAATCCGTGATTTTAGGTGTTTCACCGTAATGATCTTTAAGGTCTTTTAATGCGCTTCCGTCGTCAAGCCCGATTCTGCACATGTCTTTTTCCCATCTTGCCGTATCGATTGCCGCTTCTTTGATGGCTTTCTGAATATCCGGAGGGAACGAATCCCAATCTTTTTTGTTTACGCCGACTATTACCGGGTCGACAAGGTAGTTCCACAGCGTTACGTATTTATGATACTGCCATATCTTTACGGGAATGAGGACGCCCATCGGGTTTTCCTCTCCGTCAACTGTTCCGTTCTGGAATGCCGTTACCGCATCGCCCCATGACATACTTACAGGATCTGCGCCTAACTGCCTGAAGATGTCGATGAATATCGGTGAGCCGACAACTCTTATTTTGAGACCTTTCAGATCTGCAGGTTCTTTGATCTCGTGTTTGCTGTTCGTAACTTCCCTGAATCCGTTTTCAGCCCAGGCAAGCCCTACGACGCCTTTTTTCTCCATTGCAGCAAAAATTGCTTTTCCGGTTTGTCCGTTCTCAAGTGCGTCAAGGTTTTTGTAATTATTGATGAAGAACGGAAGCGAGAAGATATTACACTGCGGTATTGTCGGAGACCAGTTAATGGTCGAACCCCATGCAAAATCGATAACACCCTGAGACATCAGCTGGAACTCGTTTGTCTGTTTTCCTTTGAACAGCTGTCCGCCGTAATACACCTTGATATTGATTTTACCGTTCGTTTTTTGTTTTACTTCGTCCGCAAATTTCTGAGCCGCTTCACCCCACCAGAAGGTTGGCCCCACCACCACACTCAAATTGTACTCGGCTTTCGGTTTGAATGCCGGTTTTTGAGGTTTGTTTTGTTGCTGGTTGTTCGATGTTTTCGGTGCACAACCCGCAAATCCCACTGCAAGTACGGATACTACGAGAAACAGCACAAGCAGCAAACTTAACGTTCTTTTTTTCATCGTACTACCTCCTTTGTATAAAATTTATATTTTAA
>JALSNB010000122.1 GCA_026987225.1 Caldisericaceae bacterium | reverse complement strand
TTTCGGCAATTCTATTTGCAGAAAGCGCAATAGCATCTGAAATATCCCCTTCAACCGGTTCATTGAATCTCTTCAAGTAAGATTTAAATATACTGCTCTTTTCGGTATTCTCTATAATTTTTTCCATTACTTTGACACTTTCCAGCGGGAATTTGCCAACTGCCGTTTCATTAGAAAGCATTACCGCATCCGTACCGTCAAAAATTGCGTTAGACACATCCGTCACCTCCGCACGCGTAGGCACTGGATTCTCTATCATTGAATTTAGCATTTGTGTTGCAGTGATTACCGGTTTTCCGTGTTTGTTTGCAACGGATATGATTCTTTTTTGTATTACGGGAATTTTCTCAATGGGCATTTCCACACCCAAATCTCCCCTTGCTACCATTACACCATCGGATACTTCCACTATTTTTTCAATGTTCTCCACAGCTTCCCATTTTTCAATTTTGGAAATTATCGGAACAACTCTACCGAATTGTTTCATCAAATCGCGTAATTGAAGGATATCTTGCGGAGTTTTAACAAAAGAAAGGGCGACAATATCCACCCCTTGAGAAAGTCCAAATTTCAGATCAATTTTATCTTTCTCGGTAATCGCCGGAATAGAGAGCCTTGTTTTAGGAAAGTTAACGCCTTTATGATCACTAATTTCTCCGCCTTCCAGAACCGTAGTGTATATGTTTTTACCATCAACCTTGTTTACTTTTAATTTGATAAGGCCGTCATTTATATAGATAATCTCCCCAGGGTGTATGTCCTTAATTACATCTGGATACGTAATAGACGATACGTGTTTATCGCCATTAACAGGATCAGCCGTAAGAATAAATTCGTCTCCCCGTTCTAAAAATTCCTTTTCGTTTTTAAATGTACCAAGCCTTATTTTAGGCCCCTGGAGGTCTTGAAGGACGGCAACAGGAGCATTAAGCTTATCAGAAACAGATTTTATACTTATAATTGTCTGTTTATGTTCGTTTTCCGTTCCATGCGAAAAATTAATCCTGAATACATCCACACCTGACAGCACAAGCTGCCTTATCATTTTTGTACTGTTAGTCGCCGGCCCGAGCGTTGCAACAATTTTTGTTTTACTTTTACTGAGTTTTTTTTGAGTCATAGATCTCCTTTAACTTTTCAATAAGCAAAACTTCTTCTTGCGAAGGATTCGTCGGTATATCAACTTGAATTTTCACCACCAAATCACCGCGCCTTCTACTTCCAACCATATAGGCTCCTCTGCCTCTGATATGAAATTCGGCACCGTTCTGGGTACCGGGCGGAATTCGTAACGTTTCATACCCGCCTTCCACCAAGGGAACATTTATTTTTGTTCCCAAAACCGCTTCCGGGAAAGTAATGTGAGCCGTATAGTAAAGTTTATCTCCGACACGCTCAAATCTACTATCCGGTAAAACAGTAATTTTTAAATATAGATCGCCTCTTGGCCCGCCATGTAAGCCTGCATGCCCTTGCCCTTTTATTCTTACTCGCATACCCGTATCCACACCGGCAGGAATTTTTACTTCTATCGTTTTAGTCTCAGTAACAACACCGCTTCCGCCACACGTATGGCACTTTTGCTTCGGAATCCTACCTGTCCCATGGCATGTGGGACAGGTAGTTTGAGTTATAAAATCTCCGAAAATAGTTCTTTGAACCTTTTTTAAGATACCTGTACCATGGCATGTGGGACATGTGACATATCCGCTTCCTGGTTCAACACCACTTCCGTGACATGTGGGACAAACTTCTTTCCGACTGAGTGTTATCTCTTTTTTCGTTCCCAGAATGGCCTCGGCAAATGTTATGGTGATCGGAAATTCAATATCCTCTCCACGTGTAGGCGCTTCTGATTCCCTTCTTGTACTTCTTCTGTTTTCTGTAAATCCGAATCCTCCGAAACCGAAATTTCTCAAAAGATCATCAAGATCAAAGAAATCTCCTCCACCGCCAAAACCAAAATCTCTAAAATCAAAACCGCCTCTGCCACCACCCTGAGCGCCAACAGCACCGAATCTATCGTACTGAGCTCTTTTTTCAGGATTGCTGAGCACTTCGTAAGCTTCGTTTATCTCAGCCATACGCTTTGCCGCCTCAGGATCGTTCTTATGAAGATCCGGGTGGTATTTCATCACAAGCTCTCTGTATTTTTTCTTTATCTCATCAGGAGAGGCGTCCCGAGGGACGCCTAAAATTTCGTAGTAATCTTTTCCCATATCGATTACTGTTTAGTACTACCTTCTCCTTCCACAGTCGGCCCTTCGTCTTTACCGCTATTAGGAGGCGGTGTCTGAGCTCCTCCACTCGATTTATACATCTCCGTACCTATTCTTTCCATTACGCTATTCACCTTATCCATTCCGTTTTTAATCTTCTCTATATTACCTTCTTTTACGGCTTTTTCAAGTTCATTCAACTCATTTTCCAATTCTTTTTTATCTTCTTCTTTTATTTTGCTTCCGTAATCTTTGAGGAATTTCCTTCCACTGTAAACAAGAGTATCCGCCTTGTTCTTAGTTTCAATCTCTTCGGCCCGCTTTCTGTCCGACTCTGCAAATTTTTCGGCTTCCTTTTTCATTTTTTCTATTTCCTCTTTCGAAAGTTTATTCGTGTTAGTCACAGTAATATGCTGCTCTTTACCTGTTGCTTTATCTTTTGCTGTAACGTGAAGGATTCCGTTCTCGTCAACAGCATAAGTTACCTCTATTTGAGGGACACCACGGGGGGCAGGCGGAATACCGTCCAGTATAAACCTTCCCAGCGACAGGTTATCTTTTGCAAGCGGCCTTTCGCCTTGCAACACATGAATCTCAACCTGTGTCTGATTGTCCGCTGCCGTAGTGAATATTTGTGTCTTGGAAGTCGGAATCGGACTGTTTCTTTCAATCATCTTCGTAAAGATACCTCCCATCGTTTCGATGCCTAAAGACAGCGGAACAACATCAACCAATACGACATTCTTTACGTTGCCTTCAATGATACCTGCCTGAATTGCAGCACCCATGGCGACACACTCCATGGGATCAATTCCTCTTTCCGGCTCTTTTCCGATATAATCGGCAACAAATCTCTGCACAATCGGCATACGAGTAGGACCACCGACAAGAATTATTTTATCCACCTGTTGAGGAGTAAGGCCTGCATCTTTCAAAGCTCTTTCCATAGGGCCGGCACACTTTTTCACAATGGGTTCTACAAGAGATTCTAACTTTGCACGGGTAATATTCATAACAAGATGTTTAGGGCCGGATGCATCAGCCGTAATAAACGGGAGGTTTATTTGAGTTTCCAGCACGGACGAAAGCTCTATTTTCGCCTTTTCGGCAGCTTCCCTGATCCTCTGCATTGCCATTTTGTCATTTCTTAAATCTATCCCGTTTTCTTTTTTGAACTCTTCGATTATATAATTTACAAGAGCTTCGTCC
>JALSNB010000121.1 GCA_026987225.1 Caldisericaceae bacterium | reverse complement strand
GCCACTGTTGTCGGGGGAATCAGCGAGCCGTATCTTAAAGAAATTCAGAAAATATTCATGACCAAATATTTTAGGGTTTACTATACTACCGATATCGTAGGTGTGGAATTAGGCGGTTCTCTTAAAAACGTGCTTGCAGTCGGTGCAGGGATAAGCGACGGGCTCGGTTTTGGAGATAGCAGCAAATCCTCACTTATCGTAAGAGGAATAAGGGAACTCATACGCTTCGGAACAAAACTCGGCGGTAGGGAAAAAACTTTTTACGGGCTTTCGGGAATCGGAGATCTCATTGCCACTTCTTTCAGTAAAAAGAGCAGAAACAGATGGGCAGGTGAAGAAATTGGCAAAGGGCGCAGTAAGGAAGAAATAGAAGAAATGACCAAACAGGCAATAGAGGGAATTTACACCGTAAAATCTATTTACGAGATGAAAAATAAATTCGATGTGGAAATGCCAATTACCGAAGCAATTTATAATATTATTTACAGAGGAAAATCTCCGAAATACGAATTGGGCAGGCTTATGGAGCGCCCGCCCAAGAAAGAGATTCTTTGATTAATAAAGAGGCAACGAATTTTTAATTTCCCAATCTGTTACGCTAATTCTGTAGCTTTCCCATTCTTTTTCTTTTGCTTCTATGTATTTTTTTGCAATGTGCTCGCCAAGTGCGGACATGATAACGGAATCATTTTTTAATTCTCCGATTGCTTCTATTAGTGTTGAAGGAAGCATATCTATGGAAAGCTTTTTCTTCTCGCTTTCGCTTAATTCGTATATGTTTATTCCGTTTACCGGATCCGGCGGTGTAAGTTTGTTTTTAATTCCGTCCAATCCTGCTTTTAATATCACGGCAAACAAAAGATAAGGATTAGCCGTAGGATCGGGGCTTCTAAATTCTATCCTTTTGCTATTTTTCCCTCCTGCGGGCACTCTGATTAGAGCACTTCTGTTGATTTGTGCCCATGAGATATATACGGGTGCTTCATAGCCCGGGACAAGTCTTTTGTATGAGTTTACAATCGGATTTGCAATAGCGGTTATGGCTTTTGCATGTTTCATTATGCCGGCCATAAAGTTCAGTGCTGTTTGAGAAAGGCCCGACGGGTTTGCTTCGTCAAAAAATGCATTATTCCCGTTTTTATCCGTAAGTGAAATATTTGTGTGCGCACCCGAGCCGTTTATCCCGAAAATCGGTTTCGGAAGAAAAGTCGCATACAAATTATGTTTAAGTGCGATTGTTTTGGCAACGATTTTAAAAGTGATGATTCTATCTGCTGTTGTGATGGGATCTGCGTATTTAAAATCTATTTCATGCTGCGAAGGTGCCACTTCGTGATGAGATGCTTCTATCTGAAATCCCATTTTTTCGAGATTCAGCGCTATTTCCGTTCGAGTATTTTCTCCTACGTCTTCGGGCAGCAGTTCAAAATAACTTCCTTTGCTTACAAGTTCGGTTGACGGTGTTCCGCTCTCTTTCAGTTTAAACAGGAAAAATTCTTCTTCCACTCCGTTTTGCATGAAAAATCCCATTTCTTTAGCTTCATTCATTACATTTTGCAGCACATAGCGTGGGGAACCTTTAAACGGTTTGTTGTTATTGTCAAACACATCGCAGATAATTCTTGCAACTTTTACGTTCTGATTCAGTGTCCAGGGAAGTATTGAAAACGTATTCAGATCAGGAATGAGCTTCATATCGGATTCTTCTATTCGTGCGAAACCTTCTATTGAGGAGCCGTCGAATGCAATTCCTTCGTCCAATACTCTTTCAAGCATTTTACTGCTTATTTCGACAAGTTTCGGGAACCCCAAAATGTCAACGAATTGCAACCATACTACGTCAATTTTATTTTTCTCCACAGTGCGGAGAATTTCACTTTTTTCCATTGCAACCTCCTCAAAAATTTCTTCTTATTCTACTTGAAATTCTAATAAAATCAAATATAATACAAAAGTTAGGAATGCCTAATTTGGAAAGGAGCGGATATGTGGATAACGGTTGCAAGTGGTAAAGGTGGTACCGGAAAAACTACGATCTCGGTAAGTTTGGCCATTGCCGCAAATAATGCGGTTTATGTGGATGCCGATGTGGAAGAGCCAAACGGTGCTTTGTTTCTTAATCCTACGATAGATAAGGAAATCGTATATACCGAACCTGTACCGGAAATTCATACCGATAAATGCATTTTTTGCGGAAAATGTGCAGATGCTTGCGTATATAAAGCAATTGTAATATTAAAACCGCTGAAAAAGGCGATGTTTTTTTCAGAACTTTGCCATAGTTGCGGTCTCTGTGCCTATGTATGCCCGGTAGAGGGGGCGCTTATCGAAGTTCCCAAGGAAAAAGGAAAAATACGTTTCGGCCATACGAATAAATTGGAATTTATAGAGGGTGTTTTGAATCTCGGAGAAGCTTCGGCTACACCACTGATAAGAGGCATGAAAAAGTATATTCCGAAAGATAAAAATGTTATAATAGATGCTCCTCCGGGTACAAGTTGCCCTGTGGTTGAATCAACGGAAGATTCCGATTTTACATTACTTGTCACTGAACCTACTCCATTCGGGTTGAACGATCTTATGCTTACCGTATCCGTTATAAAGCAAATGCATATGCCTTTTGGTATTGTGGTAAACAAATCAAGCAAAAACGACGTTATTATTGACGAATATGCGGACAAAGAGGGAATCCCTATTTTGGGACGAATTCCTTTTGATGTGAAAATTGCCGAGCAATATTCAAAAGGAGTTCCTGCTATTTATTCTTTGCATAATGGGGAAGCCGTATTTTCCGATATTTATTTTAAGATCAAAGGGATGGTAGAGAATGAAAAACAGAGCAAATGAGATAGTGATATTAAGCGGCAAGGGTGGTACCGGAAAAACAACTCTTTCGGCAAGCCTTGCAAAACTCATTAAAAATAAAATTATTGTCGATGCCGACGTGGATGCATCGGATCTTTTTATTCTTTTAAATCCTGCCTTAATAAGAAACGAAAAGTTTCGTGGAAAATCCGTTGCTAAAATTGACCAAGAAAAATGTACTCATTGCGGTTTATGTGAAAAATACTGTAGATTTGACGCCATACATCAAAACGAGGAAGGAAATTTTGTTGTAAACTTTTTTAAGTGTGACGGATGTGCTCTGTGTACGTATGTTTGCCCTGTAAGTGCAATAAAAATGAATCAGGAAATAGTCGGAGAGTGGTATATTTCCTCAACCGAGTTCGGTGATTTGGTACATGCCCGCTTAATACCAGGGGCTGAAAATTCCGGAAATTTGGTGACAATGGTAAAACATCAGGCACAGCTTCTTGCGAACGATAAAAATGTCAGCAGAATTATAATTGACGGGCCGCCCGGTACGGGATGTCCGGTTATATCTTCTCTTTCGGGTGCAAAATATGCCGTTATTGTAACCGAACCTACACTTTCAGGTATGCACGATCTTGACCG
>JALSNB010000120.1 GCA_026987225.1 Caldisericaceae bacterium | reverse complement strand
GGCTTAAGCATATTGGACGCATCAAGAGAGCCTTCCGTGGCTCCGGCTCCTACAACGGTGTGAATTTCATCGATAAAGAGAATGATTTTGCCTTCGGATTTCTTAATTTCGTCTATCACAGCTTTTAATCTGTCTTCAAATTCGCCGCGGAATTTTGCACCAGCAACGAGAGCACCGAGGTCGAGCTGAAAAATCGTTTTGTCTTTCAATGTTTCCGGAACATCTCCGGTGACTATACGCTGCGCAAGCCCTTCAACGATTGCAGTTTTACCGACACCCGCTTCTCCTATAAGGATCGGGTTGTTTTTGGTTCGCCTCGTAAGAATTTGCATTGTCCTGCGGATTTCTTCATCTCTTCCTATTACGGGATCCAACTTTCCTTGCCTTGCGAGAGAGGTAAGATCCCTTCCGAATTTTTCCAGCACTTTGTATTTATTTTCAGGAGTTTTATCAGTCACTTTTCTACCTCCTCTTATCTCACGAATTGTTTTGAGTACATCCTGCTCTCTTATTCCAAAGCCGTTGAACAATGTTTGAAGTTCCCTGTCTTTCAATGCAGCAAGAAAGAGGTGTTCTGTGCTCACATATTCATCCTGCATTCTTACCGCTTCGTTTTCGGCAATTTTAAAGAGATTGTCCAATCTGCTTGTTATATACACATTTTCAGAAAGTGCGTTTTCCACTTTAGGAAAACGTGAGATAATATTGTACAAAGAGCTGACAAAGGAGTTTTTATCGACCTTAAGAGCATCAAGAATTAAAGGCACCATGCCTTCCTGTTGCTGCGCAAGGGCAACAAGGAGATGCTCCACATCAATTGCCTGATTCCCTTCGCTTGCTGCAATATCCTTTGCTGCAATCAGCGCTTCTTGAGCTTTTTCGGTAAGCTTGTTCTGATCCACTCCTTTCACCTCCTTTCAAAAAATTTAAAAATTCCACTTAATTTTACTACAAAACACAATTTTACACAAAGCACGAGCATTTTTCAATTTTACACAAAAAGATATAATTACACTATGAAAAAGTTTGTGTTTATCATATTTCTAATAACTGCACTTAGTATGGCATTAGTAGCGGAAGCGGATAGTATGCATATTGTTGTAAACAAGGCATATCATCTGTTATTTGTAGAAAACGGAAGTAAAATCGTTCGTACTATTCCGGTAACAATCGGGAAGGGAGGTGAAAGCGAAACTCCTACCGGCACTTTTTCCATAGCGAGTATTGTTTATAATCCTAAGTGGTATTTCAACGGAAAGGTGTATCCGCCTTATATAGATGATCCTAAAAACGGACTCGGTGTTTGCTGGATGGGTATCTCCCTCCCCTCTTACGGAATTCACGGAACAAACGAGCCGTTTTCCCCGGGAAGAAATCGCTCTCACGGGTGCGTAAGAATGAATAACAGCGATATATTATATCTTTCCAAAAATTCTTTTATAGGCGAGAAAGTTGTAATTGAAGAGGGATTTAAAAATGATTCCCTGGCACAGCACTTAAAAAAAATCAATCTACTCTATGATCTGGAAAATATCATGCAGAACTCGAATTAGACATGCTTGGAAAAGATAAAGAGTAAACTATGTTACAAGAAATATTCGGTTAAGAGAAGCTTTGTGCTTCAAAACCAATAAAAAACTAATAAAGATTGCACAAAAAGTGAAAAATATACTTAAAATACAAAAAGAACGCCTCAAAAAAAGAGAAAAATATATTGAAATCGCAAAAGAATACGTAAAGAATCTTTCAAAAACTATCTCAATAAAAAAAGCTTTTATAATCGGTTCGGTAGCAAGAGGCGATTTTAACGAATCCTCAGATGTCGACGTATTGATCATAGCAGAGAACCTGCCTCAACATCCTTTAAAAAGGCTTTACTTCTTATACAAAACAGTTATCCCACCGGTCGAACCGAAAGCACACACTCCGGACGAATATAAAAAACTCTTAAAAGACGGAAATCCATTGGCAAAAGAAGCGGAAATAATAGGCATAAAAATTTTTCCTTAACAGACTTTTTTCTAAAGCGTGCTCTACTATAATTTATCAAATGGAAATTTTTCAAGGGGGTGCAATATGAACAGAAGTAAAATTTTGGGAATTGTGTTTTTTGTCGTGGCAATCGGATTTGCCGTATGGCTTCTCTCAACGATGGGCGCAAGGAGCGGGGGAGCAACGGCAATGGGATTTATTATTCTCGTTTTACTTCCCGCAGCAATCGGAGCTTATATATTCATAAACGGTGGCAAAGAAGAAAAAGAAATGAAAAAAGTAGAAATAGAGCAAAAAATCCTAAATGCCGTGGAGACAAGGGGCACGGTAAAAGTAAACCAACTTATAGTGGAGACAGGACTTACAAGAGATACGTTCAGGGATTACCTTGAAGATCTCGTAGGCAAAGGCTTGTTTACAGGTTATGTGGACTGGAAAGGCGGAAAACTCGTGTCAAGCGACATGGCAAAAATGGACATGCACAAATGCCCGAACTGCGGCGCACCGCTTGAGCTCGCAGGAAAAGGTGTCGTACGGTGCCCTTACTGCGGAACCGAGATATTCCTAAAATAAAAATATATAGGAGGCAAAGATGATTTTAACCTACAAAGGCAAAACGCCTCGTGTGGCTAAATCCGCATTTGTTGCTGAAACGGCGGTTATTATCGGAGACGTAACCATAGAAGACGATGCGAATATATGGTTCGGAGCGGTGCTTAGAGGCGATATTGCACCGATCATTATCAAAAAGGGAACAAACATACAGGATAACACAGTAATCCACGTGGATACGGATATTCCTTGTATCGTAGGGGAATATGTAACCGTAGGGCATGCTGCAATACTTCACTCAACAACAATTGAGGAAAACAGCCTTATAGGAATGGGGGCAACGCTTCTCACAGGTTCGCATATAGGCAAAAACTGCATAATAGGTGCAAACGCACTTGTAACAGAGAACAAAAATATTCCAGATAGTAGCCTTGCAGTTGGCATACCGGCAAAAGTCATAAGGAACGTAAAAGAAAATGAAAAAGCATTTATTCATGAAAATGCCATGCACTATATAGGGCTTTCGAAAGAATACAAAAAATAAATGCCCGAACTTAAAAACCACCTCTCCAACAAAATTTTTCTCATTGCCATATTCTCTTTTATCATATGGGCAGGTATGGTTTCTCATTACAGTGAAATTACATGGATAGGTGAATCGTATATATTTTCCCTTTTTATTTTCATTATTTTTATTGTTGTAATTTCATATACCGTTTTTGTTAAAAAACGGATAAGCAGGCTCGCATTAAATCCTTTGCCATGGTTAACCATTGTTATTTTTGCTTTGCTTATATTAACCTCGATTGTAAAATACGATTCCACATTCGAAACGTACAGAATTGTCTCTCCGATTTTATTGTTCATTCTGATACCGAATATAATGGAAAGCGAAAAAGAATGGAATATCGCAATATATTTATTACTTTTTGCAGGGCTTTTATGGAGCACTTTAAGTTATATATACTTTTTGGAAAACAGTGGAGTGCTTAGTTCGATATGGGGATATCAAAACACATTTGCCGCATTTCTTGTTTTAATGATATTTTTATCGCTGGGCCTTTACCTGAATGCAAAAGACAAAAACGCAAAATTAGCACTTTCTTTTATACCGGCATTTTTCATATTTCTTCTGTACCTCACCGTATCACGCGGCGGATACATAGTGTTCTTCTTATCTCTCATATTGTTTTTTTATACAGTGAAAAACAGAAAGAAATTGACATTAGAAACATTGCCCGTTTTTATAGAGGCAGCAATTCTTATAGCGGTTGCAGCACCACCGGATATTACCCACACCGTATTCTTTAAAAACAAAATCCTTGTAGGATATATAGGCGGACATCCCAATACATCCCTTGCAATGAGAGTATATTTTGCAAAGCTTTCAACAAAAATTTTCCTGAAAAGACCTATAACAGGTTTCGGCTTGGGTTCTTACAGATATATGTTTACCCGATTCAACAGGGTAGATACGTTCTTTAGAATAGATCCTCACTCACTATTTTTTAAACTCCTTTCCGAAACAGGTATCTTGGGGACCGGAGCATTTTTTACTCTGGTCGGCTACTATTTTCTAAAAGCTTTTAGAAATCTTAAGAATAAAAACACAATATACAAAGGAGTATTTGCCGGAACCGTCGGATTATTCATCCATATGTGCATGGATGTTGACGTTTATCCGATAATGTTTATTGTCTTGTTTGTTTCATTATCGCTCTTGTCCGTCGATTTTAACAAAACCGTGAAAATAACGAAAAAACAAACGTACGGAATAATAAGTGCATTAGGAATTGTGGCATTTATTGCAATTTTTAGCTTGTATCCCAAAAGCATTGCTGCTTATTACGCAATGAAAGGAGAAAATGTTAACTTCACAACCGTTAAAAGCGCTATCTCCATACTCGAAAAAAGCGTGGAGATTGACCCAAATAGCGCTGCGTACCGCTTTGAACTTGGAAAACTATACTGCATTAGTAATCATATGGACAAAGCAGAAGAGCAATTTATGAAAGCCTATAATATAAACAAATTAAACTATAGGTTTCCATTGTATGCAGGAATGGTTGAGCTTTCAACCGGAGAACTCAATAAAGCAAAACAAAATTTATCAGCTGCAGAAAAACTTTATCCGTTAGGCAGAAAGGTTGCTAATTATATGGCAATTTGTAACGCACTAAATGGTAATACCATAGAAGCAATGACATATATAGAAAAAGAGAAAAATATCTTCAAAGAAAATCCCTTCCTTGCAGAAGCATTGTTAATCCACAATAAGAAAGACATTGCAAAAGAGCTAAACAGGTTAAAATTCTACAATTCGCTCTTTCATAAATTTAACGATATACGAAGAAACTACTGCGATAACTTCATTCAAATGAAAATATTGGAAAACTTTATGGAAAATTAAAAAGCCTCCCCTAAGGGGAGGCTTTTTAAATCAACTTAAATTTTGCTAAAGTTTACGGAACGCTTGGCGCTGTTGTAGTATCTTTAAGATTTGTCGTACTGTCCGTTCTCCAGAGATAATGATCGGTTCCGGCAGTTTTATAATGACAAGATAATACCCATGCAGTTCCATCAGAGGATCCGTACTGATATTTTTCTGTTGGAATGAACGGATCGACCATTGAGTCAAGTGTAGATTTCTTAATATAATCGATTCCGCCATTTTCACCTGTTGCGGTAGTGTTGCCATCCTTATTTGTAGCAGCACCGTCCCCGGTTAGCTCTTTATAAACAGTAGAACCCGAGTCTATATCAGCAAGAGTTGCCTGAACCGGATAGGTTCCCCAATCCGTTCTGTACGCTTCAAGCGCGGTTGCAAGTGTTGAGAAATCCGATGCAACTCTCGATTTCTTCGCCCTCTGGGTCATCTTCAAATAATTCGGGATTGCAATTGCCGCTAAGATAATGATAATTGCAATTACAATCATCAGCTCAATCAACGTAAAACCTTTTCTGTTTCTTCCTTTACTAATTGTCCACATAGCTTTCGCCTCCTTATTAAAATTAAATTTATTTTCGAACAGAACCTGTACAAACCAGCTTCTTGAACTATTTTCTTAATTTTTAACCCTTCTCACCTCCCTTTTCGACAAATTATACTATACAAAGTAAAAATTGTCAAATCCATTCAACATAACATAAAATATTCACTTCATATAAAATAAGCAATGCCGGTTACGCCACTCAGCTCCATATACCCCCATGGCGTCCATATCGGAGGTATACTTCTTCGCTTTCATTGCCATATCTTTTACTTTATACCACATTTTAAAATTTTGTCAATAGTCATTACAATTTACTGGTCAACATACCACGATGGCTTTACAGTAGTATCCTTGTAATTAAAACTATCACCTTTCAAAATATAATGCACTGTTCCGTTATGATTATATTCGCAGGCAAGTTCGTAAAAAGAGCCGTCTGACGAATAATATTCATAGTCTTTGGTAGGATCGAACGGATTCTGCATTTTACAAATTATCCATATACGGGTAAAGTAATCTATACCGCCTTTCTCGTTAAGTGCATTGATATGCGATGCGGTATTTAAAGCGGCATTTATTCCGGTAAGTTCCCGTGCAATAACACTTGTGGGATTTGTAGTATCCTCATTATGTCCGAATACCTCGCCTGTAGATCCCGTAACAGGATAAACTCCCCAATCCGTTTTATAGGCCTCTAATGAGCTTTGAAGTGTTCTAAAATCCTCCAAAACCCTTGCCCTTTTTGCTCTGACCATAATATTTGCATAAACCGGAACGGCTATTGCCGCCAAAATAATAATAATTGCAATTACAATCATTAGCTCAATTAACGTAAAGCCTTTTCTTCTCATTTACATCACTCCTTTTAATGAACGTACCCCGCCATCTGGAAAATAGGAAGATACAGTGAAATAAGGACGCCGCCTATGATGCCGCCTACAAACACCATCATAATGGGGTTGATAAGTGATGCAATATTATTTATCATATAGTCCACTTCTTCATTGTAGAATTCCGCAACTTTTTTAAGCATCGTGTCCAAGCTTCCGCTTTCTTCTCCTATCCCGGTCATTTCAACTACCATCGGTGTGAACATGCCGCTCTTTTCCAGAGATGCGGCAAGAGATTCTCCTCTCTTGATTCTGTTAATAATATCGTCTATCGCTTCTCCTATAACAACATTATCAATAACGCCTTTTACCGTCTCAAGGCATTCTACCAGAGAAATACCTGCAGAAAACAGTGTTGCAAGTGTATCACTAAAACGTGCCATAGCAGATTTCTTGTTCAACTCTCCAAATACGGGCATTCTGAGTTTTCCCGCATCGGAACGTCTTCGCCCTTGAGGTGTCTTTACCCATTTCGCATAAAGTGCATAAGCAACAACGGTAACAATAAGCACAATCCATCCTCTGTGAACGAGAAAATCCGCCATGGCAAACGTAATCTTTGTAGGTGCAGGTAACGGCGCTCCCAACTGCCCGAGAAAACCCTCAAATTTGGGAATTACAAAAATAAAAAGTCCTATAACGATAAGAATGGAGAATACAAGGACTCCGACAGGATACATCATTGCACCCTTTAATTTGTTTGCAGTTTCGTAATCTCTTTGCAAAAACGAACTCATTTTTATCAGAGAATCGCCTAAATTTCCGCTCACTTCACCTGCTTTTACCATACTGATATAGAGCGGGCTGAACACATCCGGATATTTTGACATCGCAGCGGATAATGAATTCCCCTTTTTGACGTCTTCCGAAAGGCTCATAATAATTGCGGTGAGTTTCGGATTGGATGTTTGCTTCGTTAAAACGGAAAGTGCACGTGATATGGAAAGTCCCGCATTCATCATTGTTCCGAACTGGTTGGTGAATATGGAAAGGTCTCTTACGGAAATTTTTGAAAACCGGGATAAAAAACCGCCTTCGCTACTTTTACCTTTTGCGGAAGGCCCGCTAAACCTACCATGCTGTTCTTTTATATATATAATCCTATACCCTCTGTTTCTCAAGTAGTCAGCAGCCGAGGAATAATCATCCATTGAAATTCTACCAGTTTCTATCTTACCGCTTGTATTTATTACCTTATATATGTAATTTCCCATAACTGTTTACCATCACCTTCCCATAAGGTGCATGAAGTTTTCTTTGCTAAATGCATACTGCAAACCCTGTTCATACGTAATAAGGCCTTTATTAACAAGGTTCTTCAGAGATGCTTCCATTGTTTGCATACCCAAATTCGAGTTTGTCTGAATAACAGAAGGGATCATAAAACTCTTACCTTCTCTTATGAGGTTTCTTACCGCAGGAGTTGCAACAAGGACTTCTGTTGCAAGGGCAAGGCCGCTCTTATCTGCACGAGGAATAAGCTGCTGCGAAAAAATAGCAAGCAAAACAGAACTTAACTGAGTTTTAACCTGCTCCTGTTGATGGGGAGGGAACACATCCACAATCCTATCAACGGACTGGGCGGCAGAATTCGTATGCAAAGTGGCAAATACCAAATGCCCTGTTTCCGCAGCCGTAAGTGCAGTTGCAATCGTTTCGTAATCACGCATTTCACCCACAAGAATAACGTCCGGGTCTTCACGAAGTGCAGAGCGCAACGCATTGGGGAAAGAAAGGGTATCTCCGCCCAATTCTCTCTGAGCGATAACGGAACGCTTATGCGTAAAAAGGTATTCAATCGGATCTTCAATTGTAAGTATGTGGACGGATTTGTTTGTATTTATTTCGTCAATCATTGCGGCAAGCGTCGTTGATTTACCGTGCCCCGTAGGACCGGTTACAAGAACAAACCCTCTTTCACGATTGATAATATCATGCGCAACTTCCGGTACTCCGAGAGAGTCAAGAGGTGGGATTTCAAACGGAATTCTTCTGAAAGCGGCAGCTATCGAACCTCTCTGGAAAAATGCATTCACCCTAAAACGTGCAACACCCGGAAGTCCGTAAGAAAAGTCATATTCAAGCTTCTTTTTGAATACTTCCCTCTGATGGTCGCTCATAACGGAAAACATCATTTCAGCGGTATCTTCGGGAGTGAGTTTATCCTCTTCGAGAAATACAAGCTCTTTGTGGATTCTCAAAACAGGTGGCAAACCCACTGTAAGGTGAATATCCGATGCACCCTGTTCGGTTGCAAATTCCAAAAGTTCATTAAGGGTAAGCATTTACTCCACACCCCCTTCTATAGTCGAAACAACTCTTAACACTTCTTCTATTGTGGTGAGCCCTTCCGCAGCTTTTGTAAGGGCATCGTCAAGCAGTGTTTTCATACCTTCTTTTTTTGCCTGTTCCGCAATTTCCCTCGAACTTGCGTTCTTCATTATGAGTTTCTGAACAGCAGGAGTAATGGGCAATATTTCATTTATCGCAACTCTTCCCTTATACCCCGTATGGTTGCACTTATCGCACCCCTCGCCTTTATAAAAGTCAATATCTTCGAGGTTGACAGAAGTTTGGCTTGACAAGTTCTGAAGTACATCCGAGTCGGGCCTGTAAGGTTTTTTACAGTAATTACAGACTTTTCTTATGAGCCTCTGAGCGGTTGCACCTATAAGTGAAGATGCGACAAGGAACGGCTCTATTCCCATATCAATAAGCCTTGTAGGAATAGATGCGGAATCGTTCGTGTGGATTGTAGAAAATACAAGGTGCCCCGTAAGAGCGGATTCTATGGCAATTCTTGCAGTTTCGCCGTCACGAATTTCACCGATAAGTATAATGTCCGGATCTTGCCTTAAAATGGAACGAAGCGCACTGGCAAATGTAAGGCCTGCTTTATCATTTACCTGAACCTGATTGATTCCTCTTATCTGATATTCAACCGGATCTTCAACGGTAATAATATTTCTTGTAGGCGTGTTAAGTCTGTGCAGAGCAGAATAAAGAGTTGTCGTTTTACCTGATCCCGTAGGACCCGAGATAAGTACCATTCCGTACGGTTGATCGATAATTTCCTCAAACTTTTTCAAATTTTCCGCAGAAAAACCCAATTTTTCCAACGGCATAAGCGCTTTCGATTTGTCAAGTATTCTCAAAACAATTTTCTCACCGTAAACAGTAGGAAGACTCGATGCCCTGAAATCTATTTTACGTCCCTCAAATTTTAAGGAAATTCTTCCGTCCTGTGGCACCCTCTTCTCCGCAATATCCATATTTGCCATTATTTTAAATCTCGATATGATACCCGGTTGAATTGTTTTCGGGAAAGTCTGTTTTTCGTAGAGAATTCCGTCGATTCTGTAGCGCACTCTGAGCGAAAGCTCGAGAGGCTCAACGTGAATATCGGACGCACCTTCAACTATTGCTTGAGAAATAATATTATTAACAAGCCTTATAACAGGGGCTTCTTCGCCTAACTGTTTGAGTTTCGTAATATCGAGTTCTTCCTCTTGTTTAATAACTTCCGGTGTGGGGCCCGCTTCCTCTTCCGCCTGCTTTAACGCACTCTCCATTTCGTAATATTTTTCGATTGCCTGATTTATCGCGGCACGTGTCGAAACATAAAATGCAATGTTATTTCCCAGAGTGAGGCGAAGATAGTCCATCGCTTCGATATTTGTCGGATCGGATATTGCAACGTGAACCTTCTTCCCTTCCTTCTTCAAAACAAAGATTCCGTAATAGCGGGCACGTTCCGGATCGAGCAAGCGGAGAGATTCCTTATCTACGGGGTAGTTTAAAAGATTTACGTACTGCAATCCCCACTGATCGGCAAGCACCTGGGCGGCCTGCTCCTCGGTAAGTACCCCCGTATCTATCAATATTTTAAGTAGAGGCTCTTTTGTTACCTTTTGTACGCTTAAAGCCTTTTCAATATCCTTTTCCGTTGCAAAACCTTTATCTAAAACTATTCTTCCAACTGCATGCCTTCTAACATTTAACATATGTTATTCTCCTTCAAACTTTGTAATTTTATCTTTTTCTTCAGGTAAAACTTTCAAAAGTTTCTTTGCAACCTCGTTATCGGGATTAATAGCGAGCACTTTATTTAAAAGAGCCATTGCTTCTTGCATATCTCCGTTTTTTCTCTTAAGCAAAGCCATTCTCATATAAGCATCTTCTTTTAAAGAAGGAATTGCATCAACGCTGTTTACAACAGTTTCATACTGTTTGTATGCAAAATCGGGAAGGCTTATTTTTTCGAAACTTATTCCTATGAACAGATGCATAAGGGATTCAAAGTGATGAGAACGGGCGACAAATTGGAATGCGGCAATGGATTCTTCAAAACGCTCGACAAAAAAGTACATAAACCCGAGCACAAAATGCACGTGGTAGTCAAGCGGAGCGGAAGAACGCTTTTTTTCAAGGTTCAGTATAATCGGTTCTACATGCTCGGCAAGATGATGTGAAGGATTGTGTTTCTTGAAGAATTCGACCACGAACTCTTGATCTTCCATTTCAAGATGCGAATAAAGCAGTTTCATTAAAACAAGAGGGTTATCCGGATTACGCTTCAATAAAATTTCATAAATTTTTCCCACTTTATCCGCATGGCCTCCGGCTTCAAAAAGTTCTGCCGCTTTAAACAGCTCTTCATCAGTAAAGTACTCCGAAACATTGAAAATTTTACCGAATATAAATTCAGCAGCATTAATATCCATTTTATCTATAAGCTTTTTGAGTAAAGATGCTTCGTCTTTAAATCTTTTTTCTTCGTCGAGAAAATCGGCATATTCCTTGATATAAACGGAATTTGCAGGCTTGAGTTCCAACAGAAGCTTATAAATAGATTCTTTCTTATCCTTATCAGTAACGGTTTTAACATATCCGCTCAATGCCTTTGCTATTTGATCCCGTTCGCTGTCAAGCGGAAGTTCTTTTACGTATTGAGCAACCTTTATGCAGTCTTCAAGCGGAAGAGAGTTTATGCTATGCGCACGCATGAGCCACTTTAGCCCTTCGGGTTTACTTCCCATGTTGAAATATGCGCTTCCAAATGCATAGAAATATTTAAAAGCAATTTCGTCTCTTTCCGTATTCTTATAAATTTCGTTGGAAATTACGTTCAGCAATCTCAAATCTCCGGAAACAAAAGGATAAAGTTTCTTTGCAAGCTCGGAAAATAAGGTTTTATTATCCTTCAACTTCATAAAATATTCGACGGCAGTCTCCGTATCTTTCAGTTCTATTGCCGTATCAAAAATTTCTTTTCTGATATTCTCGCTATTGCCGACGCTGATATTTTCGAGTTTCTTCAGTATGCTAAGTTTATCAGCACCTGAACAGTTGTATGAAGCGGCACGCAATATTATAAGGAGATCACTCTTACGTCCGCTTTTTTCATACATGTTTATTAATTTATCGTAAATATCTTTTCTATCGGGTTCCACTAAAAGCAGTTTATGGTAAACGTATTCGGCACTCATAGGATCCGAATTTTCATATTCCTTGGCAAGTGATAAAAACTTTTTAATACCCTCGTCTTTTTTAAGCAAAAGCAAATTCACAGCATCGGAATACGCCGGATTCTTAAAAATATTTAATGTTTCGGATTTTTTAGCACCTGCCTGCTGAGTTTCTTTTTTAGTATCAGATGTTTCTGCTTTGGTTTTTTCCTCTTTAACGGGTTCTGTTTTCAAAACTTTCTTTTTAACGCTGAGGGTTTTTCTTTCCTGCTCATTGTTTTCTATTTTGGAGCGAGGGGATAAAACGCCGCCTCTTGTACCGCTTTCCTTATCCGTATTTTCTTCGGAAGCGGTTTCTTTTTCGGTTTCATTCCTTAAAGCTTCTATCTTCCGAATACCGCTTTTTGCAACCTCATTTTCCGGTTCGATTGCAAGCAGCGCGCTGAAATAATCATATGCCTCATCGTATCTTTCAAGATTCATTAAAATTCCGGCGGTAAGTTCAATGAGCCTCGGGTGAGCACCCCTGCCTTCGATATTATCCTCCAGTATGGCGAGCGCTTCTTCAGTATTACCTTCTCTTAAACTAATTTCTACTCTTTTTATGATAACGCTGTCATCAACTTTGTAGTTTGCAATTAAAGCATCGAGAATCTCTTTGGCCTCTTTGATTTTGTTCAGAGCAATTTTTTCTTCGACAAGCCTTATGGTATGAGCAATTCCTTCGCTCTCGTTATCCGATTCGAAGAAAAGTGGAATAATTTTTTCCAAAAGCTTTTCATACAGAGAATGGTCGGAGACAGAATGAGAATCAAAAAGTTCGAGCAATTTACTATACAGAGAAATGGCTTCGTCTATGTTTCCGGCATCATAAAGCCTGTCGCCGCTCTCAATTGCAAACTTCAGTGCGGCCCCAAAAGAGCCTTTTTTTACATAAGCTTCCAAAGTTTTTTTGTAATCTTTTCGGCCAAAAAGTGCGCTCACCTCATATCATCTCCTTTTTGAAAATTATTATACTCCTTTTCATTAAAATTTTCAACAGAGCAGAATTTGATAATTTCGGATATGTAAAGATTTACCTCATCCTCCATCAGTTTATCGTAAAAAATCGTTAAAAACCCCTTACCTCCGAGGGAAACGGCTACTATACCGGTATCTTCAAGTAGTGCCTGCATAAAATAAACGCACCGATCGTCCAAATGAATTTTTCTTATAACTTCCCGACTTTTAATGTTATCCGCCATAATACTTTGCAATATCCCTGTTGTGCTCTTCGAGCGTTCTCTCAAAAATAGTTTTTCCGTTTGGTGTTGCAAGAAAATAGTAAAAATCCGTTTCCGGCGCATTTACAACGGCAAGAAGCGACTTCAAACCCGGATTACATATCGGAGTTGGAGGAAGCCCTTTGTATTTATACGTATTGTAAGGAGAAT
>JALSNB010000119.1 GCA_026987225.1 Caldisericaceae bacterium | reverse complement strand
GGCTGTGGATTTTTCTGTGGATAACTTTTTGCCCCTTTTTTAAAATTTGCAAATACGCAAGTAAAATACGATATTTTTCGGCTGTGGATTTCTGTTTATGACCTGTGGATAAGAAAACGTTTTATTTCTCAGGCATCATAAAAGTGCCATGTTCCCGCTCCTGCGTCAGCATCGATAAATACTTATCCACAACCGCCTGTGGATAGTGTGGATAACTTTTTGTGATGTTAATATAAGCTCGGAAGTTGTATTTTGACTGTTTCTTTTATGTATGCGGAATTTTATTTTTGCCGCTTGATTTCGTATAATGCAACGGAGGTGTTTAATGGAGCAAAATTTTGTACTTACGATTCTTTCGTTTTTTGCTGCGATGCTTGCAAGCGGGTTGCTTGCCGAATTCATAAAGCGTAAATTGAGCAGGGGGTATGCCGCGCTGATAGGCATTTTGTCGCTTTTAATAGGCCTTAGTTTTATAAAGCCCGTTCATGCGGAATCGGGGCTCAATCAGATACTTTATTTTACCCTTCTCATATTTTTTATAAACCTCGCAATGATGCTCTTTTTCCCTCGAGCGAAACCCTAAGATAAATTTTGCATTTTTTTGTAAATTTGTATAATTTTATACGGGAGGCGATTTCGTATGGAAAAAGAAATGGAAAACAAAATTGAAGAGGCGATTGCCGAAATTTTTGAAAAGGGCGAAGACCCGGAGAAAAAACTCGACGAAATTTTATCCCGAATGGACGAGGATAAATAAGGGGGCACATTCCCCCTTTTTTGTTGCAAGAGTAATTTGATTTTTTATCCCTCGGATATATAATTTGATAATCCGAGCGAGTGCCGCTAAAGGAAAGCCCATGCGGTACCGCCGATAGGGTAAATCGGGAAACCGTTTTGCCTGCCGATTTGCAAAGGAGGTAAAAAATTGAAAAAGGCGGTTTTTAAAGTTTTGCTTGTTGCAACCGTGTTGATTGCCGTCTCGGTATTTCCTTCCGGATGTGCAAAACGCAGTGCAGAGCAAACGCTTGTCGTGTTTCATGCGGGCAGTTTGACAAAGCCGATGAGGGAAGTCGAAGCGGCATTTAACGCAGAAAACGGAGGAAATATCATTTTCAGAGACGAATCTTTTGGAAGCGTAAAAGTCGTAAAGGAAATATCGGAACTCCACAGACAGGTGGACGTAGCGGCAACTGCGGATTACAAACTGATACCCCAATACCTCATTCCGAACTATGCAAAATGGGTTGTTCGATTTGCAACGAACAAACTCGTTATCGTTTACACGGACAAGAGTAAATATGCAAATGAAATTAACTCCGATAACTGGTACGAAATTTTGCTGAAAAAAGGCGTGGAGTTCGGTTTTTCCGATCCCAATTCCGACCCGTGCGGATACAGGACACGCCTGATGTTTATGCTTGCCGAAAAGTTCTATAATAAGCCCGGCCTTGCGGATGCCCTTTTGAAAAACGTCGATCCGAACAATATAAAGCCAAAGGCAGTGGAACTCGTTGCAAACGTGCAATCAGGCGAATTGGATTACGCATTCGAATACAAATCCGTTGCCGTGCAGAACAATTTGAAATACGTATCCCTTCCGGATCAACTGAATTTCGGAAACCCTCAATACGCATCTTTTTACGAAGAGGCGCACTTTACCATGAAGGACGGTAAAACGGTTTACGGCGCACCGATTATTTACGGTATCACAGTGCCGAGCAATGCACCGAACAAAGAACTTGCAGAGCGGTTTGTCGGTTTCCTTTTGAGCGAAAAGGGAAAGGAAATTTTCGAAAAAAACGGGCAGGAGTTTGTGCCTCTCAAGGCAAACGTTCCGGTTAAAGAACTACCGCCATTGATAAGGAGTGCGTTTGAGCGGTAAGAAAAAGTTTTTTTACGGCACGCTTCTTTTTATTTCCGTAGTTGCGCTTCTTTTCATTGTTATTCCCCTTTTGAGGCTTATCTCCCTTCCGCCTAAAACGCTCGTTATCAAGGCGCTCAAGGACAAATCCGCCCTTACCTCGATAGGAAACAGTTTGCTCTATTCTTTTATAACCGCGCTTCTTTCGCTTGCTTTCGGCGTACCGCTTGCGTTCCTTCTTGCAAAAAATACGTTTGGCGGGTTTGAGAAAACGGTTGAGACGCTTGTCGATTTGCCGCTTGCAGTGCCGCATACCGTTGCGGGCATTGCCCTGCTCCTCGTTTTCGGGAGGCGCGGGATTATAGGGAAACTTTTCTATAACGGTTTCGGATTTAAAATTACCGGAACGGGCATTGCGATAGTTATTGCGATGATGTTCGTGTCTTTGCCATATCTTGTAGATGCGGCAAAAGACGGCTTTAAAAGCGTAGGAAAAGATCTCGAAAAGGCGTCTCTATCGCTTGGCGCATCGGAGTTTTACACGTTCTTTGCGATTTACATTCCGCTCTCTATAAAATCCATAGAAACGGGTTTTTTGCTGACGTGGGCACGTGCAATCTCGGAGTTCGGCGCGGTGGTGATTCTTGCCTACTATCCGCTCACGGCACCGGTAAAAATTTATGATGCGTTCACACAGTACAACCTCGCAGTTTCCGTTGCGATAGCGGCCGTTCTTCTTATCATCTGCCTTGCGATTTTCCTCGTTTTAAGGACGGTGATAAACAGAAAATGAAACTTTTTGAAATTAAAAATCTCAGTGCGAAAATCGGCGGTTTTTCTTTAACCGGCATAAATTTTTCCGTGCAAAAAGGCGAAACATTCGTCATAGTGGGTGAAAACGGGGCCGGTAAAACGAAACTACTCGATGCGATAAGCGGATTTTTACCGCTTGAAAGCGGAAAGGTTATTCTGAACGGTGAAGACATAACGCATTTTCCGCCTCAGCGGAGGAAAATGGGGTACATATTTCAAACGCTTGCGCTGTTTCCGCACCTCACCGTAAGGGAAAACGTTTTGTACGGTGCACGTTTTAAAGAAGTTTCGCAGGAGCGCTTTGAAAAAATCGTAAGCCTCTTTCGCATAGGGCATTTGCTTGACAGAAAGCCTGCCGAACTGAGCGGAGGGGAAAAGCAGAAAGTTGCCCTTGCCCGAACCCTTGTTTTGCAACCGCTTGTCGTGCTTCTCGATGAGCCCACCTCTGCGCTTTCCGAAAGGGAAAAAGAGAGGGTGGATCTTGAGATAAAGGCGATTTTCAAAGAGATTAGGCAAACTGCAATTTTTGTTACGCATTCCGTAAGGGAGGCATATCTCGTAGGTGACAGGGTCGGGGTTATGGAAAACGGTAGGCTCGTTCAAACGGGCACGCATGAGGAAATCGTTCGTAACCCTAAAAACGTAAGTGTTGCCGCGGCGTTCGGAGAGGTAAACGTTATAAACGGGACAGTGGAAAGTTGTCGGAACGGGGTGTGTATCGCACGCTTCGACGGAGGTTTTGTTTATTTTCTCGGGCAAAAAAGAATGGGGGACAAGGTAAAACTTATCGTGCGCCCGGAAGA
>JALSNB010000118.1 GCA_026987225.1 Caldisericaceae bacterium | reverse complement strand
GTTTTCGGTTTGTTATGATAAAATAATGTTTGAAAGATTTACCTTGAAAAGAGAAAGAATAAGAATAAACGGCAAAAACAAAGGAAGGAAAGTTAGAAAGGAAACGTAGTTGCCGTTCTAATAAAGTTGAGCCCTGATTAATAAGGGATTAGCTCTTAGAGGGACACATTCCCTCTAACTCCTTTGTTGTGGCAAAGCGTCTGAGTTTTAATCTGTTAACGTTTTCGGTTCGTTATGATAAAATAATGTTCGGAAGATTTACCTTGAAAAGAGAAAGAATAAGAATAAACGGCAGATACAAAGGAAGGAAAGTTAGAAAGGAAACGTAGTTGCCGTTCTAATAAAGCTTATTTGTATGCCTTATCTCGTGAAATAATATGCAGAATAAAAACTTCTGGCTTTATATAGTTAATTGTAAAAATTACTCTGTAATTGCCAACTCTTAATCTAAGATACCCTTTATATTTTCCTTTCAACTTTTTAATATCGGGTTTTGTTCCAGTACCTTTTTCAAAATAGCTTATCATGTTAGCAATCGCGGTATTAATATTATTTTGTAGATCTTTTTCGCAACTATCAATTTGTTTTTTAGCTTTATTCGTGAGTTTTATCTTCCACATTATATTCTTCAGCTATCTTAAGATCTTCGTCCTTCAACGAATCAAGTGCTTTTGTAAGCTCTGTATTTTCCTCTTCATCACATTCCGGTACGGAAGCCATAATTTTGAAATAGGTTGTATTATAGCCGTCTTCTTTTAGCATTTTTAGCACCGATTCTTCTATAATCCTGCTAATGCTTTTATCATGCAACGCTCTGAGTTTTTTGAGTATCTCCCACGTAGATTGAGACACGGTTATACTGTGTCTTTTTTTAGCGGTTAAACTCATAATAAACACCTCCTAATATACGTATATGCATACTTACATACTATATGAATATCGGAACTTGTCAAGATCTTCTTCATATGCTCTCCTTTAATACTTTAATCTTTTCATGGTGTGTTCTAATATAGCCACAACTAATAAGGGATTAGATTTTAGAGGGACACATTCCCTCTAATTCCTTTGTGTTGGCAAAGTGTCTGAGTTTTGGCTGTTAAAGCTTTTTAGATTTGTTTTGGGGCGTGAAATTTCCACTGTTGCAATTTGAAATGTTTTTGTGTATAATGGAGTGGCTATAAAAGTAGGCACATAGGAGGCGAAAATGGCAGTAAATGTTTTGAAGACTGTAAATACGAGAGACGCAAAGCGGAATTTTACGAAACTTAACCGAACCGTTTCGGAAAAAGGCGATATGACGATAATTACCAGAAGGGGTAAGCCGGTTACGGCCCTTATTTCGATGGATAAATTAAAAAAGCTCATAGGAGAGAAGAAATTTAAAGAGCTTTTGTATGAGTTTTATACGGTTTCGGCACTGGAAAATGAAATCAGGGATGTCTTTAACGGCAAAGAAAAAATTTTATCAGGTAAGGAAGTAAAAAAGGAATTAGGCTGGTAAAGTTTGTTTGATACGGATTATACTTCTCGCTCTCTCAGGGATTTGAAAAAAATCATCGGAGGAAGCGCAGAAGTTAATGCTTTAATGAAAAGGAAATTCGCCGCTCTTGAGAAGATTAATATGAAACACGCCGTCATAATGAAACATATCAAATTAGTCAGAGGTATATCGAGTGAAATTTCCGAGTCGCTACTGAAAAACGGTTTTGATCCGTGTGTGTACGAGTACAGGGATTTTCCCACAAATATCCTTATAGGGTATATTTTGTAAAGAAGAATAAAACGCTCCTTATTCTTAGGGTTTTTCACCGTCAGGAAATCAAAAATAAACTTGCAAAAACGCTTTTGAGAAGTATCAGGCAAGGATTTTTAAAGTAGAACTTATTTTTCCCTCCCGAAAATTGATTTTAGTGCGGCGGGCAGGTGGGCGCGCCAGTTGCCCCAGGAGTGACCGTCGTTCCACTCTTTCAAAAAGACGTTTGCCCCGGCGTTTTTAAATCGTTTTGCAAAAAATTTGTTTCTGTAAGGTATATCGACGGATTCGTCCGTATGCGTTTCGTATTTCCCGTAATCCATATATATCTTTTTGCCTTTCAGCGCGGCAAAGTTTTGGTTGTCGTCAAACATTAGCATTCCTGACTGTGAAATTGCGCCCGAGAATATTTCCGGGAATTTGAGAAGCGTGTCTATTGCGGCAAAACCTCCGAGCGATGTGCCTACAGCGAACTTTTCGGAAAACGAAATCTTTGTTTTTCTCGAAACAAAAGGAACAACGAGTTTTTCAAGGAACTCGGCATACCGTGAGAATGCAGAATATTCCTTCAGCCTTCTTTCTTTCCTTATATCGACAAACACGGCAACGGTTTTCGGTATTGCGCCTTTGTGAATAAGAAAATCAAGCGTGTTTTTCGCCGCTCCGAAAAGAATATATTCGAGCCCGTCCTGAAAGAACAAAGCGGGCATTTTCCCGTGTGCTCCGTAAGGTATGTAAACGTAAACGTCCCTTTTGTATTTGAAGTATATACTGTCGTTTATCGTGTATTTCCTTATTTCGCCGTGCGGTATGTTATTGAAAAAGCGTATCGCTTTCGGGTAGTGAAAGTGCGGCATTCTGAGTTCCGAACTGAACCCGAATCCGCCTTCGTTTCTCAGCGGGTTGTCCGCATCGAGCAGTTCCTCTCCGTCTGCGATAAATTTGTAGTCAAAACGTGCATTCATTGGAAAGGATTTTTCAAGCACCCACGTTTCTTCGGAAATTTGCGGCATCTTTTCCCTTCGCCAGCCGTTAAAATCCCCTGCAAGGCACACGCTTTTCGCATTGCCTTTGAATATAAATTTCACTTTGTTTCCCTCGATTTTTATCATTTTCAATTACCTCACTTTATTATAGAATAAAAGCATGAAAATGAAACTTATCGCCGTGGGCAAATTGAAAAAAGGCTACGTAAGGGAAGGCGTGCGCGATTACATAACAAGGCTGAAACACTACATACCGTTCGAAATGATAGAAATAAAGGAAGGTTCGGTTTTAAAATTCATGAACAAAGAGGAGTTTAACGTTTTGTTGGATATGCGCGGCAAAACGTTTACGTCAGAACAATTCGCCCGCTTCATAAGCGAACGTATAAGCCGAAACTCACGGAACGTAAACTTTTTCATAGGCGGTGCTACGGGCTTTTCCGATGCCGAGCGCGATTCCGCGGATATGCTTCTTTCCCTTTCCGAAATGACACTTCCGCACGAAATCGCCCGCCTCGTGTTTGTCGAACAGCTCTACAGGGCTTTTACGATTATCCGTAACGAAAAATATCACAAATAGTCCTATCTTTTATGTGGCATACCCTATTGGGGATCCCGGCTGTGGATTTTTCTGTGGATAACTTTTTGCCCCTTTTTTAAAATTTGCAAATACGCAAGTAAAATACGATATTTTTCGGCTGTGGATTTCTGTTTATGACCTGTGGATAAGAAAACGTTTTATTT
>JALSNB010000117.1 GCA_026987225.1 Caldisericaceae bacterium | reverse complement strand
TTACGGAAAAGGACAAGGAACGCCTTGCAATAGACTTTCTCAAAGGAGAGGAACTTACGAAGGACGACTTAAAAACATTGAAGCTTTCCCAAAATTTCCGACTTGACGAATACACCGCTTACCGCCTTCTTGTATCCATTATAAACTTTTCTCCGTTTCCTTTGGTAATATCCATCGATCAGATAGAAACAATCGACGCTCATCTCGACAAAGGCGACATCGTGCAGTTCTTCGAAAAAATCGTGAGACTCTTTTCCAACACGGGAAACGTGCTATTTTTACTCTCCGTTCAAACTCAAACGTTCAAAAAATGGGAGAAGTTCCTGCCGGAAAGCGTTTTGGCGCGACTCACCGAAAAAACAACAATTCTGCCTATTACGCTTGAAAACGCAAAAGAAATAGTAAAAAAGAGGAACGCATTTTATTTTGGCAAACTGAAAGTTAAACAAAAGGACCCGTTTTTTCCGTTCAAAGAAAAGGATGTGGAAGAAGTATTCAAGCAAGGAAACAGAAATCCGAGAAGGCTCATTAAAGCGATGAATTATCTTCTTGAGCACGGAAGGACGGGCATGGAAGAAGAGACGGTTCAATCGATGATAAACGGCTATATCAAAAAGTCCGATATGAATGAATTTAACAAAGAAATTACGGATCTCATAATAAAGACAAGTAATAATTACAAATTACTGCGAAAAACGGCAACTTATTCGATAGTGCAAATAGATAAATCCGTATTTACCGCAAACGATTCGCGTTATTCTTTGTTCAGCAGCATAAACAACATGGCAAAAATAATCAGTTCAAAAAAAGCGGCCAAAGGCATTATCATCAGGAGTAAAGCACGGTTTATAAAAAAGAGCGCAATAAAAACAAACATGCTTATAGAGCGCTACGGCATAAAAACAATTTACCTCGATAACAGAGACGCAAAAACACTTATTGCGCTTTCCAAAATGCTGAGAGACGCCGAATCGCAGGACATCGACATAAGCGTGGAAAAGGTTAAGAAATACGCAAAAGAAATAATTAAAAAAACGATTAACGTAAAAAACGGCGAAAAAGTAAAAACCGCAGAGCTTTCAAAAAAGTTTACGTCCGCTCAAAAAGTGGAAGACATACTCACGCAGTACAAAGTTATTACGTATAGTAAATTAAGGAAGATAAGCAATGTTCGGGAAGACGAACTCGACGAAATTTTACGCAAACTAAAAGAGAAAGGCAAAATAAGGACAATGGCGAAGGGACAGATGGAAAAATGGATCTTCAATAATGAAATATAGGTTTTCCGTAAGCGACGTAATCCTCGCGCACAAATGCCCCACTCATTTTTACCTCAAAAAAATAGGAGTTAACGCATACTTTTCTTTCCCCAAAAATCGCAACATCGGAACGTTCGTTCACAAAGTGCTTTCTCATTTTGCAAACTCAGTAAAAACGGAAACCCTATTTACGGAAAATCAAAAGGAAAGTTTCATAGAATACAAACTTTACGAGAGTTTCAAAGCGGTATCATTCACAACAAAATACAGAGTGGACTATGCAAAGGCATGGAAGTATATCGAGTCAACCGGAGCGTATTTCAAAATGCTATGCGGGGATAAGAGCGAAGAGTACGTGAGGGAAATGCTTCTGCTTTCCGAAGAGCCGTTCAAAATTTCAATAGAAAACGCAATAATAAGGGGAAAGTTCGATCTTCTCATGAAAACGGATAACAATATCCGAATAATCGATTACAAAACAAGAAGTGAAAATATCGAAATCGATGCGATTCAGATTGCACTTTACAAATTTGCAGTGGAAGAGCTATACGGGATAAAAGTCAAGCCCGTTGTCGTTTATATCGAGGAAGGCGGTATAAAGGAAGAAGAATTTACGAATGCGGAATTTAAAGAAATTCTTAAACAAACGAAAAGCATAGTAAGAGAAATGAAACTCTACATGAGCGGAGAGAAAATTCCGCCGAAATCCATGGACCGTGAAGTTTGCACGCATTGCAATTTGGCCTATAATTGCAAAAAGATAAGAGAGGAGGTTTTTAATGAATGAATACGTAGTTCACTCCTGGGAAGAAATAATGGGACTTTTATATAAAGATTCAAGAACATTAAAAAGCATAGGGAGATTCCGCTCAGACTATGTTTACAGAGGATTATCCGATAAAAACTATTCGCTTGAAACGGGACTAATGAGGCTCGGTGGCTCATATTGGCTCTTGGAACAGCACCTCATAAGGAACTTCATAAAATATGCAGGCATAAACCCTTCGGAGCATACGATCTGGACGTGGCTCTCCATAGCACGGCATCACGGCCTGCCGACAAGGCTTCTGGATTGGACTTATTCACCGCTCATAGCAATGCACTTTGCAACAAGCAATATGGAACAATACGATAAAGACGGAGTTATCTGGTGCGTTGATTACATTAAACTGCACGAATTCCTGCCGAAACGCTTCAGGCAAATTTTGGAAGAGGAAAATGCGGATATCTTTACAACCGAGATGCTTGCAAGAATTTCAAGGACGATAGAGGATTTTTCCCCGGATAGGGAAGAAGAATTCGCCCTGTTTTTCGAACCTCCGTCAATGGACGAGCGAATAGTAAACCAGTTTGCATTGCACTCTCTCACGTCAAGCGCCACTGTAAAGTTTGAAGATATCATAGAAAAACACCCGGAACTTTACAAAAAAGTTATCATACCCAAAGAGATCAAATGGGAAATAAGGGATAAACTCGATCAGTCCAATATACACGAGCGCGTTCTTTTCCCCGGGCTCGACGGCCTTAGTATGTGGCTTACAAGATACTACTCATGCAAAAATTATGAAATAAAAGGCAAGGATTTGTAAGTTTTTCGCTTTACTGATATATTTAATACAAAAACGGAGGTATGAGAAGATGGCAGAAGATAACATAACAAAGATCGAATTAAAACAGGCCTACGGGTTAACCGTTATGGCAAGGGGAAATTCAAACCACTGGGTTGTAATGGACGGCCCGGAAAAATTCAACGGCCACAGCGCAGCGACAAGACCGATGGAACTTTTACTCATGGGACTTGCGGGATGCACAAGCCAGGACGTAATTTCGATTTTGGATAAAATGCACGTAAAATACAAGGATTACAAATTAGAAATCACGGCCGAACGCGCACCGAACCACCCGAAAGTTTATACGAAAATTCATCTCACCTATATGATTTGGGGTGACGTGCCGGAAGACAAGTTTAAAACGGCAATAGAACTTTCCGAAACAAAATATTGCTCCGCAAGTGCCATGCTGAGAAAAGCGGCTGAAGTAACTACGGAGTATAAGATATTCAGAGATTAAAATAAGGGGAGCACACGCTCCCCCCGTTTAAATATGGAGAAATACGATTTAACCGTAATAGGCGGAGGCCCGATAGGCCTTAAAGTTGCAGAAATCGTTTCCAAAGAAGGTCGAAATGTTCTTATTGTCGAAAGAAGAAACGAAATAGGCTACCCGAATCATTGCTCAGGGCTTGT
>JALSNB010000116.1 GCA_026987225.1 Caldisericaceae bacterium | reverse complement strand
TTTTTTGTTCCTGCAATGAAAAAATCTCTGCTTACGGTGGGTGCGAATGTGGAACTGATTGAATTTAATGATGAAAAATCTCCGTTTGATTTACTATAAAATTTTAATAATATTTGGTATAATTTGACATGAATTTCCTATTTGGATATAATGATATGCAGTAATGAGAAAGGAGAAGGTTATGGCAGAGATAGAAGAGTACAATAAAGAAGTTTCTATGCGCCGTAAAAAGTTAAAGAGAATAAAAGAGGCAATTACAGGATACCTCTTTATTTCTCCTGCCACATTAATACTACTTACGTTCTCAATATTTCCATCTCTTTTTGTGTTCTACATAAGCATGTTGCGATGGAATATGATTGGCCCTAAACAATTCATAGGCCTTCAGAACTACGAAAATTTATTGTTCCGTTCTCCCTATGCACCTGAATTCTGGCATTCCGTGCTTGTCACGGTGGAATACGTTGCTTTGAGCGTTCCGTTACAAATCGCCATTTCGCTTGGCCTTGCCATTCTTCTTATGAAGCCTATTCGTTTTAGAGGGTTTTTCAGGTTGGGAATTTTTATTTCCTATGTTACCCCTCTTGTTGCTACCTCAATTGTGTGGATGTGGATGTTTAAAGAGAATGATTACGGTATTATAAATGCGATCTTTAAGATGCTGCATTTGCATACCGTAAAATGGCTTTTGAGTTTTCCGCCTGCCTTGATTGCAATTGTTATTTATGTGTCCTGGCATGAAATAGGATTTGACACGATTATTTTTATGGCAGGGCTTTCTAATATTTCTCAAGAACTTAAAGAAGCTGCCGAAATTGACGGAGCTAATGCAACGGGTGTATTCTGGAATGTTGTGTGGCCTCTTCTTTCGCCTACAACTTTCTTTATTTTGATTATATCTATGATAGGTGCGTTTAAAATGTTTACACCGGTATTCGTCATGACGAGCGGAGGCCCGTATAACAGTACGACAACGATGGGATATTATCTGTACGTGAAGGCATTCCAAGATTGGAGAGCCGGATATGCAAGTGCAGTAGCGGTAATGCTCTTCATATTCATATTTGCCCTTACTCTTCTTAACATGCGTTTTACCGGGAGAAAAGTTTTTTATGCGGGTGAAACGCAGTCAAACGGGGAGGTAGCAAATGAAAAAGCATAACAAGTTTAAATGGTCTGTGTTCTTTACTTACTTTATACTTACGGTTGCGGTTGTTGTTATGGCTTTTCCTTTCTATTGGATGATTGTGTCTTCTCTTGATAAAACTTCTACACTTTTCCGATTTCCGCCAAAACTGATTCCAGATTTTTACTTTAAAAACTATGTGGATATGTGGACGAATCCTCCGTTTGGCGTATCATGGTGGCGTTTCATATTCAATACGATATTTATAGCTACAACAACGACAATTCTCTCCGTTTTTAACTCTACTCTTGCAGGATTTGCTTTTGCGAAGATTAAATTTCCTTTGAGAGATAAGATCTTTATGCTTTTGCTCGGGTTAATGATGATTCCTGGTGAAATGCTTCTTATACCGAATTACGTAATTTTAAAGAATTTGCATTGGCTCAATACGTACCAAGCTATGATAGTACCATGGGGAGCAAGTGTTTTTGGAATTTTCCTTATGAGGCAGTTCTTCAAAACTTTGCCTAATGAACTATGGGAAGCGGCGCAGGTTGACGGCTGTTCCATAGGAAGATATTTTGTTTCTATTGCCGTGCCTATGGCCGGCCCTATGCTTCTTACACTTTCGTTGTTCGTTTTTCTTGGTAGTTGGAATTCATTCCTTTGGCCGTTAATTGTGGCGCGTAGTCCCCATATTTGGCCTTTGGAAGTTGCTTTGAATTCTTATTTAGGTGAAGAAGGTGATCAGTGGGGATTGCTTACGGCTGGCTCTACAATGGCTACAATACCTGTTTTGATTCTGTTTATCCTCTTCCAGAGGCAGTTTATTGAAGGCCTTTCGAGAGGAGCATTAAAAGGTTAGTAAAAATATTTTAAATAAGATAAGGAGGTGCGTAGTATGAAAAAGTATTTGGCTTTAGTGCTTGTAGTGCTTCTTGCTGCAACTGTTGTTGTTCCTTTCTCAAAAACAGCAGCTGAGAATGTTACTACTGTAAAGATTTACATTGGTAAGCCGGTGGCTTATGTGAATGGCGCTGAAAAGAGCCTTGATCAGCCGCCAGTGATTATGAACAACAGGACTATGGTTCCTATCAGGTTTGTAACGGAAGCGATGGGGGCAAATGTCCAGTGGAATGCTAAGGACAGAACGGTAACGATTACTCTTGGCAAAAACATTGCTATTCTGAAGATTGACAGCGTAAAAGCGCAGGCAAATGGTTATGATGTGTATCTCGATGCAGCACCAACGATTATTGTAAAAACTTCAAGGACTGTTGTACCGGTAAGATTTGTTGCCGAAACATTGGGAATGGAAGTTTTCTGGAATGGAACGGAAAGATCCGTTACGATTAAATATTCACCTGAATGGAAACCTGTTCAGGTTTCTTTCTGGAATGCAATGAACTACAAACAGGGCGAAACCCTTAATGCTCTTATCAAAGAGTTCAATGCAACTCATCCGAGAATCGAGATTAAAGGAACGTCTTTCTCAAGCTACCGTCCTCTGCAGCAGAAAACGATTGCTGCAATTGCAGCGGGAAATCCACCTGTTCTTACTCAGGCATACGAAAACTGGGTAGCGCAGTACATTACCGGCGGTTATCTTATTCCGATGGAAAAATTTGTAAACGGCCCGGATGGATTGCTGAAAAAAGACAGAGAAGATTTCTTCTCAAATATGTGGAAAGACGGGTACTTACCGGACGGAAAACTTTGGATGCTCCCGTTCAACAAGAGTAACATTGTAATGTATTACAATGTTGATATGTTGAAGAAAAATGGTATTTCTGCCCCTCCGAAGACATGGGATGAGTTTGCACAAGATTGTAAAATTCTTACCAAATCGGATGGTAGCCAGTGGGGCGTTTCTTATACTCCGTCAGTTGACCTTTGGTATGGAAGAGTGTTTGAATATGGCGGACAGGTACTTTCCAATGATTACAGAAAAGTTGTAGTGGATAAAACTCCGAATGCCGAAAAACCTGCGGCACTTATTGCACTTGAGAAGTTCAACGATCTTGTGAAAAACGGCGAAATGCACATTACAACAAGATACAGCTATCAGACAGACTTTGGTAACCAGAAGTGTGCATTCGTATTTGCGAGCGTTGCAAGTTACTATTACATTAATAAAGCTGTTGGCGGAAAATTTAAATTTGCCGAAGCACCTATCCCTGCAGGTCCTGCAGGACAGCATTCAGTAATGTACGGTACCAATGTAGTTATTTTCGGTACAAATTCAACGGCAGAACAGCAAATGGGCGCATGGAAGTTTGTTAAGTGGTTTACTTCTCCAAGGCAGACAGCTCGTTGGTCGGTCGGTTCGGGCTATCTTCCTGTAAGGAAATCCGCACTTAAACTTCCCATTTTGCAGAATTTCTTGAGCGAACATCCGGATCTTAGAGCGGGTTACGATCAACTTTCCAATTGTATTGTTGAACCGCCGATCTCAGCATGGAATCCGTCAAGAAGAGATATTGCAGCAGAACTTCAAAAGATCTATCTTGGTAAGATTAGTCCTGAGGACGGACTTAAAGAACTTGCTGCAAAACTTCGTGCAAATATCGGAGAGCATTAATTAGTTTTTTATTTGATAATTTTTCAACTCCCTGCCTGATAAAGGTGGGGAGTTTTTTTGCTTTAAATACTTGACAAGAATGAAATATTCTGTATAAATATTAGAGCGTGGGCGGTTAGTTCAGAGGTAGAACGCTTCGTTGACACCGAAGAGGTCAGTGGTTCGATTCCACTATCGCCCACCATAATTTTATTTATAGGGAGGAGAAATGCCGGAAGATATTAAAATCACAGTTAATAATAATAGCAAGCTTTTTAAAAAAGGTGTTTCCGTAAAAGAAGTCTTTGAAAACTTTGGCATACAGAATCGAAACATTATTGCAGCAAAATGCGGAGACAAACTTTTGGATCTTTCAGATAAAATCGAAGAAGAATGTACATTGGAACCTATAGATATTAATTCTCCCGAAGGGGAAGAAATATTGAGACATAGTGCTTCTCATATCATGGCGCAGGCTGTAATGCATCTTTTTCCCAATGTTAAATTTGCTATCGGACCTGCAATAGAAAACGGATTCTACTATGATTTCGATCTGGATCATACGTTTACTCCCGAAGATTTAAAGAAAATCGAAGAGGAAATGAAGGAAATAGTTAAGTCCGATTACCCCTTTAAAAGGGAAGTAATATCGAAAGAGGATGCAGTAAAATATTTCAAGGACAAAGGGCAAATCTATAAATTGGAAATCCTTGAAGAAATCCCTGATGATACTGTAAGCATATATACGCAAGGTGACTTCACCGATCTGTGCAGAGGACCTCATATTCCTTCCACTAAATATTTAAAAAATTTCAAACTCCTATCTGTGGCCGGTGCGTATTGGCGAGGTGATGAAAAAAATAAAATGCTTCAGCGTATATACGGTACTGCATTTCCTACAAAGGACGGACTTAAAAAATATCTCAATTTTCTGGAAGAAGCAAAAAAAAGAGATCATAGAAAGCTTGGCAAGGAACTTGATCTTTTCAGCATAAATGAAAATGTAGGCCCTGGCCTTATACTGTGGCATCCCAAAGGTGCAATAATAAGGAAAGTGATAGAGGATTTTTGGAAAGAAGAGCATATAAAAAGAGGATATCAGTTTTTATATACTCCGCATATCGCACGTGTTGATTTGTGGAAAATTTCAGGACACTGGGATTTTTACAGAGAAAACATGTTTTCCCCTATGGAAGTTGATAAAGGCCAATACATGATAAAGCCGATGAATTGTCCTTTCCATATAATGGTTTATAAATCGAAAACCCGTAGTTATAGAGACTTACCTATCAGATATGCCGAACTTGGAACCGTGTACAGATACGAAAAATCTGGTGTTTTACACGGACTGCTTCGTGTTAGAGGCTTTACGCAAGACGATGCACATCTTTTTGTAACTCCAGATCAATTGGAAAATGAAATAATAGGAGTGCTTGATTTTACAAAATTCATGATAGAAACATTCGGATTTTCGAATTATAACATTTATCTGTCCACAAGGCCGGAAAAGTATGTCGGAAGTTTGGAAAACTGGGAGCTTGCAACAAATGCGTTAAAAATTGCAGTGGAAAAATTAGGGCTGCCGTATAAAATTGATCCGGGTGAAGGTGTGTTTTACGGTCCGAAGATAGATGTAAAACTTGTTGATGCGTTGGGCAGAGAGTGGCAAGGGCCTACCGTGCAGGTTGACTTTAATTTGCCTGAAAGGTTTGATGTTTCTTACATAGGAAAAGACGGCAAATCTCACAGGCCTATTATGCTTCACAGGGTTGTTCTCGGTTCAATGGAACGTTTCTTCGGAACATTGATTGAGCAGTATGCAGGGGCTTTTCCTACTTGGCTTGCACCTGTTCAGGTAAAAATAGTTCCGATAGGGGATTCTCATCTTGACTATGCGGAGAAAGTTTACTCCCTTTTATTTGAAAATCATGTGCGTGTAGAATTGGATGACAGGGGAGAGAAAATGAATTCCAAAATCCGAGATGCCGAAAAGGAAAAAGTTCCCTATATTCTGGTAATAGGAGACAGAGAAGTCGAGAACAATACCGTCTCTGTAAGAAAGAGAAAGAAGGGCAACATCGGCGCTATTAAAGCGGATGAATTCCTACGCACTATTTTGAAAGAAATTGAAGATAAAACTATTGATTAAACTTGTTAATTTACTATAATATCTATGCAAAGATTGAGGAAAAGGGTGAATGCCCTACCTTAAGCGGCGTCGAGGCCTGCGAAAAGGTTTTATTGGATAACTATTAATTTTTATAAGGTGGCCTCGTGCCACCTATATTTATTTTGGAGGTGAAAATATTAGAGAAAAAGACGTTATTGCAAACGAAAGAATCAGATGGAAAGAAGTAAGGGTAATTGACGAGAGTGGTAATCAGATGGGTGTAATGAGTTCTCGTGATGCGTTAAATTTAGCACGAGATCGAGGTTATGATCTTATTGCGATTGCTCCTAATGCGAATCCGCCTGTTTGCAAACTCGTTGATCTTGGGAAATTTCTTTATGAAAAGTCCAAACGTGAGAAAGAAGCTAAGAAGAAACAGATGAAGGTAGAAATGAAGCAGATGCGTTATCGGCTTAAGATAGATAAGAACGATTTTGATACGAAAAACAAGAAGGTCAAAAAGTTTCTTGAGTCAGGAAATCGTGTTAAAGTGGAAATATGGTTTAGGGGAAGAGAAATGGCTCATACTGAAAAGGGATTTGAATTGGCACACCGCATTATAGATGCTCTTTCGGATGTAGGGTCTCTTGTTTCTGAACCTAAACTTTCAGGTAGAAATTTGATTTTCTACTTTGAACCGACAAAGGAAACTCTGAAAAGATTAAAGGAAAGGAGAGATAAAGATGGCAAAAAAAATGAAGACAATGAAATCAGCAGCAAAGAGATTTAAAGTAACCGGAAGCGGTAAAATTGTTGCTTATGGTGCAGGCCATAGCCACCATCTTGAAAAAAAAGGAATGAAAAGAAAGAAAAGACAACTTAAAAAAAGAATCGTTCAGAAGGAAGATTTAAAGAACATTAAAGCTTTGCTTCCCTATTTGAAGTGAAAGGAGCGTGATTGGTTATGAGAGTAAAAGCTGGAATTGTAACAAGGAAAAAACATAAGAAAATACTCAAAATGGCTAAGGGTTACCGTGGTGCTGCTTCCAAACGTTTTAAAGTGGCAAACGAGGCGGTAATGCATGCAATGAAAAATTCTTATGTTCACAGGAGAGAAAGAAAAAGGGAATTCAGAAATCTCTGGATTATAAGAATTAATGCACTTTCGAGGCAGTACGGTTTGTCATACAGCAGATTTATTAACGGCCTTAAAAAAGCAGGTGTAACAATTGATAGGAAGATGCTTGCGGATCTTGCCGTTAATGATGTTGATGCTTTTGTTGCGCTCGTGAATAAGGCCAAAGAAGCTCTGGGGATTTCGGCATAAGTTTCGAACATTGGTAGAATATCACTTAAAAGAGAGAGGTATTTATTTACACCCCTCTCTTTCTTTTTACAGTCCTTTATAGCGATTTTTTAATGATACAAATACAATAAAAGTTATTATTGTATCGATTGCTCCTTTGATTAGATTAAAAGGTAAATTTAACTTAAGTATGTAATCCATAAGTGCTTTATGGGTGATTTTTGGCATCCAGAATGTAGGAACGGCCCATAGGTTTACAGGAATCATTACAAGTGCCATCAGTAGTGTGCCAAAAATTAAACCGAGAATGATATTAACGTTGTTTCTTTTTCTTGAAAACAATCCCACAATTGCGCTAAACGTTCCAAGGGCTATAAAGTTTATAAAAGCTCCCAGTAGTCCGCCACTTCCGCCGCCGCTTAACAAGTAGAGTAAATCTTTTGTAAATGCAATGGCTATTCCGTATATGGGCCCGAGATAAATTGCACCTATAAGCAATGGTATGTCTCCAAGATCCGTTTTAAGAAAAGTTGATGCAGGTAGGAGTGGAAATTCCGTAAATCGCATTAATACGAAGCTCAACGCTGCAAGGATTCCTGCAAAAAGAATTACCTTTAGTTTACTTTGCTTCAATTCAAACGATTGTCCAGGGTCAATCTTCACCTCCTTCCATCCAGACTTTACTGTCGGCTCCGGATTCTCACCGGATCAACCGTTTAAAGGCTCGCGGGCTTAGACGTATGGTCATCACCGCCGATCAGGAATTGCCGGAAAAATATTTCCGGCTCACCTTGCCCTGGAGGCTTACTTATTATAGCATATTTGCTAATTTGTTAAAATTCATATATTATTGCTTTGTGAAAGAGATAGAACTTATAGCATTAAATTTAATGAGATTTAAAGGTAAAAGAGACGAATTTAACTCTATTTATCATGCATTACTTAACGGAGAGCCTTCCGGAATTCATATAAACGGAGATATTTTGAAAGAAGCCGAAAAGGAAAACGAAAGAGTTAAAAATATAGGAGCACGTATTATTACTTTTAATTCGGCTGAGTATCCGGAGAGATTAAGGAACATACCCGATCCTCCCGTGGCGCTTTATGTAAAAGGTGATTCGTTGAGATTATTTCGAAATTCTGTCAGTATTGTCGGTTCGAGAAAATGTTCTCCGTACGGAAGGAATGTTGCTTATAAATTTGCTAAAGAATTTGCCTCTTTCGGAATAGCCGTAGTGAGCGGGCTTGCCGTTGGAATTGACTCTGCCTCTCACCTCGGTGCAATTGACGGTAACGGAAAAACAGCTGCCGTACTTGGCACGGGAATTGATATCGTTTATCCCGCTTCAAATTCAAAATTGTATTCTCGGATCGAAACTTCAGGTGCTTTAGTAAGTGAATTTCCATTGGGGACTCGTCCCACTAAATATAATTTTCCGTTTAGAAACCGCATAATAAGCGGATTATCTCTGGCGACTATCGTTATTGAAGCTGCTCGCAAGAGCGGTTCGCTTATTACTGCCCGCCTCGCTTCGGAACAGGGTAAGGATGTTTTTTCTGTACCGGGTAATATTACAAGTAGAACAAGCGAAGGCACTAACGACTTGTTAAAAGACGGGGCAATACCTATTACTTGTACTGACGATGTAATTTCTTACATACCGGAATTTAGAAATTTAGCTTTAACTGGTGATAAGGAAACTGAAAAACCAAACGAGAATGAAGAAAAAATTCTGTCCGTTATTGAAAATAGCGCGGAAACAATTGATACAATTTCTCAAAAAACGGGTATTTCCGTAGAACGTCTTACTACAATTCTTACTTATATGGAATTAAAATGTTTTGTAAAGAGAAATGGAGGTAGATATATCAAAATATCATGAAGATAAACGTAATTGGTGGAGGTCTTGCAGGTAGTGAAGCGGCAATTTACATAGCAAATAAAGGAATACCCGTAAGACTTTTTGAAATGCGTCCTTTAAAACAAACCGAAGCCCACCGCGGAAGCTTATTTGCGGAAATTGTATGTAGTAATTCTTTTGGTTCGAAAGAACTCGAAAATGGTAGGGGGCTTTTGAAGCACGAAGCATTCTTATTGGGCTCTTCTTTACTAAGGATTGCTTCCGAGTGCAACGTACCTGCGGGTAAGGCACTCGCTGTTGATAGAAATTGTTTCTCAAGAAGAGTTACGGAGCTCATAGAATCCAATCCGTATATAGAAGTTGTCAGGAAAGAAGTCACTGAAATTCCGGAAGGAATTAGTATAATTGCAACAGGGCCTCTTACATCAAATTTATTTTTAAACTACCTGAAAGATTTTCTTCGCACTGATAACCTATTTTTTTACGATGCCTTATCTCCGGTTGTCACTTTCGAATCTCTCGATATGAGCAAACTTTTCTGGGGCGGCCGTTACAATCAGCCTTCTGATTACCTTAACGCTCCGTTTTCCCAAGAAGAATATGAAAAATTTTATAACGAACTCATTCATGCGGAAAGACATTTGCCGCACGATTTTGACAGAAAGTTTTTTGAGGCATGCCTTCCTATCGAAGAAATAGCGATGAGGGGAAAAGATGCACTTAGGTTTGGGCCTCTCAGGCCTAAGGGGTTTGGCAGAGAATACTATGCTGTCGTTCAACTCCGTCGCGAAAACAAAGAGGGAACTTTGTTTGAACTTGTTGGTTTTCAAACGGCACTTAAATATTCCGAACAAAAACGTGTGTTTCGGTTTATTCCGGGATTGGAGAATGCCGTATTCGTCAGGTACGGTTCGATTCATAAGAACGCTTATATAAAGGCTAACGTACTACTGAACGAGTTTTTGCAGTTAAAAAAAAATCCGTCAATATTTTTTGCCGGTCAGATAAGTGGGGTTGAGGGTTATGTGGAATCGATAGCTACAGGTTTGTTTGCAGCAATCAATGCGATAAAATTCCTCAAAAAAGAAGAGCTCATTCCTTTGCCGCAAACTACAATGCTTGGAAGCCTTATAAGATTTGTAACAACGAATTTGCTTGAGAATCCCCAACCTATGAGGGCAAATTTTGGCATTATACCTGCTGATTATTTTGAGCTCCCTAAAAAGACAAGAAAGAAAAAATTCGTTGAGGATAGTATAAAATCCATAGAGCTCTTTAAACGGAGTTTATGAATAGTACCGCACAAATTAAATCGCTTTATACACTTTTTTCTCCTTGTTATTTGTGTCCGTTAAATTGTGGTGTTAGTAGGCTTAAAGGTGAAAGGGGCATCTGCAATGCAGGTGTAAAGATGAAAATTTCTTCCGCAACTCTCTATTTTGGTGAGGAACCTCCGCTTGTTGGAAGTTATGGTTCCGGTGCTATTTTTTTTAGTTATTGCAACTTGAAATGCGTGTACTGCCAGAATTATAATTTTAGTCAAAATGGCGTAGGTAAATACGTAAGTATTACTAAACTTGCAAAAATTATGTTGGAGCTGCAAGAAAGGGGGGCAGCTAATATCAACCTTATAACTGCAACTCATTTTTTGCCGCAAGCTGTTTCTACAATAAAAATTGCAAGAAAAAACGGTTTAAATTTGCCTATAGTATACAATACAAGCGGATACGAATCCGTTGCGGTCTTAAAGCTTTTAAAAGGTTTTATTGATATTTATCTTACTGATTTCCGTTACGGGACTAACGAATGGGCTGTAAAGTATTCTTCGGCCCCATTTTATACGGAAGTCGTTTCTGCCGCATTAAAGGAAATGTACTTACAGGTAGGCAATTTGAAGGTTAATAGAAGTGGTATTGCAAAGCGAGGGTTGATTATCCGACACCTTCTTTTTCCTAACGGTTTGAATGAACTGACAAATAGTTTGAAATTGATTAAAAAAGCCATAGGTACAGATGTTTATATAAGCCTTATGAGTCAGTATGTACCGGTTTTTAAGGCAATGAATTATAAAGAAATTGGCAGGAGAATATCTAAGAACGAACTTCTTAGAGCGTCTTTTATTTTAAGGAAATTTGGATTTAAGAACGGTTGGATTCAATATCTCTAATTTTTACCGTACTCTTTTAAGAAAGATTTGATTTTCGCTATCAATATATCCATTGCAATTTCGTTTTTTCCACCCCTCGGAATGATAATGTCTGCGAATTGTTTCGTGGGTTCGACAAATTGAATATGCATGGGGCGGACTGTTTTGAGGTATTGTTCCGTAACTGAGCGCAAATTCCTTCCTCTTTTTAGGACATCTCTTCTTATTCTCCTTATAATTCTTACATCGGAGTCTGCATCTATGAATATTTTGATGTCAAAAAAATTCCTTATATCCTCATAGTAGAAGAGTAATATTCCTTCAACTATTATGACCGGTGTCGGACATACCTTTTTAAACTTACCCGTTCGTTTATACATTGAGAAAGAATATTCCGGTATTTTTACACATTCTCCGTTTTTGAGTTTATTGAGATGTTTTTTAAATAAGTCTATATCGAATGCAAACGGATGGTCGTAATTTATTTTTTTTCTTTCCTCGAGAGAAAGCTCCGGAAAATCCTTATAATACGAATCCATTGAAATAATACAGCACTTCTCTTTTCCGAAATGTTTCTGAATGATTTCAGCCACAGTTGTTTTTCCGGAACCTGTGCCGCCCGCTATTCCTATAAATTTTGGCCAACTCATTCTATATCTTTGCTACTACGAGTTTGGTAATTGCTTTTAACGCATCAAGCACGCCTTTTCCTTCAAGCGCGATTGTTTCGAAATACGTGTATTTGTTTTCGGGATTTAATGTGTTCTGAAGTTCCTCAACCGACATAATGTCTTCCATGTCTCTTTTATTGTATTGGAATATAAGGGGGATTGTCGAAAGCGATTCTCCGTATTCCTCAAGATTCTCCAGCATATCATTAAAACTGTAAATGTTTTCTTCTTTCTTTCTTCTCTGTGAATCAGCCACGAAAATAATACCGTCCGTAGAACGCAATACGGACTTTCTTGTAAGTTTGTATATGAATTGCCCTGGTACTGTATATAGGCTTAATCTTATCTTAAAACCTTTAATGCTGCCTAATTCCAACGGCAGGAAATCGAAGAATAATGTTCTTTCTGTTTCTGTTGCAATGCTCGTGAACTGCCCTTTTACTTTTCCGGGCAATGAACTGTATATGTATCGAAGACTTGTTGTTTTACCGCTTAGAGCCGGGCCGTAATATACTATCTTAAACGAAATTTCCTTTCGTGCGAAATTAAATGTGCTCATCAGATCTCCTTTCGGGTACTAAAAGAGGTTGTCTATTTCGTTCTCAATATCTTTGCCAAGATTTTGAGGTGTCTTTTGTCCCTCGCTTCTCTTTTCGGCTTTTTTCACTATTTCTTTTACACTGTTGCCCACTTTCTTGGCCCAAAATCTGATAGCACCTATCGGAGCTCTGTTATCGAATATAATGGCAAGTAGAGTATTGGGTGTTATAAGAGAAATGTGAATATTTGTCTCTTTTCCCTGGTGGAAAGTTATAGTGAATTCTTTTTCTCCTAAAATTCTGGCGAGTTCATTCGTTGCGGAAAATACGCCTGCTGCAAGTGCGGAAACCATTACTGCGGCATCAGACGTAATATCTCCGCTCTTTGCAATAAGTTCTCCGCTTTTGTTTAGCAATATGATATCTTTTGCCTCTGAATCTGCAAGATACTCCCCGAACATTTCGTCAATTATTTTTGACTCCTCTTCGTTTAAAACTACCTGAAACTTTGAAAGTCTTTCGTCTTCCATTGTCTATCCACCTCCATTTTTTACTACTTTAAGTAGTCCTTTCTTAATTAAATTTTTTAGAATTCTGCACGCTTTATAATACGACAATTCCTCTTTTTCTAAAATCTCGTTTATATCTTTTTGCTCGGCTATATTCTTTAGTATTTTCCATTCCTCTTCGGTTATGGATACCTCGTCATCCGTAGAATTCGGAGAGGAAATAAGCTTTGCCGTACCAAGAAATATATCCTTTACATCGGCACATTCATCTCTTACGGACAACCCTTGAAAAATTATTTCCGTGTTATTTTTTTTAATCGTTTTGGGTGGGAGTATAATGTTTTGTATAAATTCGAAGTGGCCGTAGTTCTCAAGAAAGATATCCTTTATTGCGTCTTCTCCGTTGGAATAAGGAGCGGAAGCATGCAATATTTCCCCGTTTTTAAAATAAACACGATATCTCCTTCCGTGAGAATTTATTTCTAATTTCCCACTCTTTTTACCCGATACAATCATTTGCAGTATTTCTTCCAGTTTAAAGTCTTTTAAATTTCCCTTTATTGGCATATAAAATCTCCTTTTTTAAATTGTATATAGTTTTGCTTTTTATGCAAATGTTTTTATAATAATTTTGGAGGTGAATAATGGAGAATCTTGAATATAAAACTAAGAATGCATGGCTTACGTTGGATAAGCGAGAAGTAATGGATTTCGGGGAAAGTTACAAACAATTTATTTCTGCTTATAAAACGGAA
>JALSNB010000115.1 GCA_026987225.1 Caldisericaceae bacterium | reverse complement strand
ATTAACGATACGCTTGAAGTAGCATGCGTTCCGCCGATCAACCCGGAGGCATTGGAGGAAGCAAGACTAATAAGCGGATTTAGGATAAAACCTTTTCTTATTACGGAGGCGGAATTTGAGCAAACACTCAACAGGATTTACAACTTAAAAACACGTGCCGAACAAGTCATCTCGGCATTAGGCAAAAAGGAAACGCAAAGAAATGTTATACCAATTATTCCGGATACCGTAAGCGGAGACAGATCCATAATCGGGCTCGTAAATTCAATTTTATCCGATGCAATTATGCAAAACGCTTCGGATGTACACCTTGATCCGACACAGTTCAATCTAAGAGTTCGATACAGAATCGACGGAATAATGTATAACAGTATCACAATCCCCAACGACATTGCGGAATCCGTTATCTCCAGAATAAAAGTTACATCCGGAATGGATATTGCAGAAAGAAGAAGACCGCAAGACGGGCATTTCAGTGCACAATACAGAAATGAGTTCTATGATTTCAGGGTTTCCTCTATCGGAACGAATTACGGTGAAAAACTCACGATACGAATATTGAGCAAACAAAAAATGCTTATGCCTTTGGAAAGGCTTGGCATACTACCCGAACAATTCGATACATTTAAAAAACTGATAACTATGCCTTACGGAATTATACTTGTTACAGGCCCAACAGGATCGGGAAAAACCACAACACTCTATTCTGCAATCTCCACAATCAATACCGGAAGAGAAACAATTATTACGCTTGAAGATCCGGTAGAATACAATTTGCCAGGCATAACTCAGATACAGATAAATGAAGAAGCCGGTATCACATTCGCATCCGGACTCCGATCAATTTTGAGATTGGATCCCAACATCATAATGGTGGGGGAAATCAGAGATTTAGATACGGCAAGAACAGCAGTGGAAGCATCGCTTACCGGGCACCTTGTGCTTGCATCAATTCATACAAACGATGCGGCATCCACACCGATTAGGCTTCTTAATTTAGGACTTGAGCCATACCTCGTTGCATCTTCACTTATAGGAGTTATTGCACAGAGGCTTGTAAGAGTAAATTGTCCTAACTGTAAGTACGAATACACACCAAACGAGGAAGAACTCGATAAAATAAGAGAAGAAATAGAAATAAGAGAACCCGTAAAACTTAAGAAAAGCAAAGGTTGCCCTTTATGCAATTTTACAGGCTATAAGGGAAGAACGGGAATTTTTGAAATACTCGAAGTAAATAAAATTATAAGAAACCTTATTCAGCAATCCGGTTCATATGATGAAATAAAGGAGTATGCCGTAAGAAACGGAATGATTACTCTGAGAAAAGCCGGGATGATGAAAGTGGTGAGCGGTATTACAACCTTGCAAGAAGTGGAAAGAGTGGTGGCTAAAATCTAATGCCAAACTTTGTATACACAGCAAAAGACGTAAACGGAAAAAATAAAAAAGGATTCATCGAAGCATCAACAATTCAGGAAGCACACAGTATATTGGAAAGCAGGGGAATTTATCCCATATCTTTAAAAGAACAGAGAAAAAAAGTATCGCTCCCGAAAAATATTAGTATCTCTTTTTCAAAAGTAAAAAGCGAAGAACTTATTGTTTTTACGGAACAATTCTCCACGCTTATTTCATCGGGCCTTTCAATTTTGGACGCATTGGACGGACTTGCGGAACAAACAGACAACAAATATTTCAAAAAAATTATACTAAACATTAAAAACGATATTGAAGGCGGAACATCAATAAAGAATGCATTTATGAAATATAAAAGAATATTTCCTCCGATATACCTGAGCTTGCTGGAAGTCGGCGAGCAATCCGGAACCTTAGATAAAGTTCTGCAGGGTATTGCTTTATACCTTGAAAGGGATGACGAAATAAAAAAGAAAATAAGTGCAGCCTTTGCTTATCCAAAATTTGTTATCTCAGTTGTTACCGCCGTAGTAATTTTTCTTCTTACATACGTGTTGCCAAAATTCGTTTCCATATACAATCAAGCTGGCAGCAAATTGCCGGAACCTACGGTAATCGTAATGGCTCTCAGTAAATTTTTGGTACATGATTACATCTGGATTATTGTATTTACGATACTTATATACGTGCTTTATAAAGTCATATACAGTACAAAGCAGGGCAAATACTACATGGATAAATTATCCGTCGATATGCCTATTTTTGGAAAAATAAAAAAATTCAGTGCACTTTCACGATTCGTTCATTCTCTATCACTTATTCTAAGAAGCGGAATTGATATCATTACTGCAATAGAAACAGCAGCAAAAGTTACAGGGAATGAATTTTACATAAGAGAACTGAAAATTGTACAAAATGAAATTCAATCGGGAAAGAGCTTTTCCGAAGCACTTTACGAAAGAAAAAGCTTTCCAAGAATAATGGCACAGATGGCGTCCGTTGGTGAAAGAAGCGGAAAACTCGATAACTTGTTAGATAAATTAGGGGAACTCTGGGATAGAAACATCGATCATCAAATAAAAAATATGACTGCAAAAATCGAGCCTACGATGATTATTATTTTAGGAGTGATAGTGGGCTTCATAGCGCTTGCAATGTATTTACCAATGTTCGGTTTGCCGCAAGTGTACAGAAAAACACTTTAAAATCATCATTTATTTCTTAATTATTTTCTTTATCCTATTTTTTTCGTCAACAAGGATAATAACGGGTTTAAAATTATCAATCTCAGCTTCATCCACCACCGCATAAGAAGCAATAATTATTACATCTCCTACCTCTCCTTTTCGAGCAGCAGCACCGTTCAATTCAATAACACCACTCCCCGCTTCTCCATAAAGAACATAAGTAGAAAACCGCTCACCATTTGAGACATTATATATATCAACCCGCTCGAATTCTTTTAAATTAGCTTCTTTTGCAAGGGAAACATCTATAGTAATACTCCCTTCGTAATTCAAATTCCCTTTTGTAATGCGTGCCCTATGGATTTTTGATTTAAGCATTATCCGCTGCATTTAAGAACACCTCTGTGTTATCTATTAAACGTGCCCTTCCGAAATAAGCTGCAACGGCAATGAGAACATCACGGTCTATAAATGATACGTCTTCCAATGTATGAATGTCAACGATTGAAACATAATCGATTTTCTTTAAAGTTTTTACACTCCTTATCATTTCTTTCATTATCTGAGTGACCTTATTACTATCTCTCTCACCGTTCAAAATCATTTCTTTCCCCCTTTCGATTGCCCTGTGAATTATAGTTGCATCGGCACGTTCCTGCTGAGTAAGGTATTTATTTCGCGAGCTCATAGCAAGTCCGTCTTTTTCTCTAACAATTGGGCAAGGAACAATTTCAACGTCAAGGTTCAAATCATTACACATTCTCTCAATTACTCTGAATTGCTGATAATCTTTCTTACCAAAATACGCTCTGTCCGGCTGCACGACATTGAACAACTTCAAAACAACGGTTGTAACGCCTCTAAAATGAGTGGGCCTGAATCTCCCGCACAGATATTTTGTAAGTTCCATTACTTCCACATACGTTTGATATGAAGGAGGATACATTTCCTCA
>JALSNB010000114.1 GCA_026987225.1 Caldisericaceae bacterium | reverse complement strand
TATCAAAACGCGAAAAAATCCGTTCGGTGGTAGCAAAAAAGGCGGTGGGTAAATTTATGGAACAGGTAATTCGCACTGAAAATTTGAAAAAAACTTACAACTTGGGCCCTGTGAAAGTTCAAGCCGTAAAAGGCGTTTCCATATCCGTAAGAAAAGGCGAACTCGTTTCTATTATGGGGCCGTCCGGTTCAGGGAAATCCACGCTGATGCATCTCCTCGGTTGCCTTGACACGCCGAGCGGAGGTAAATATTACCTGGACGGAGAGGACGTTTCTTCTTTCAACGAAAATAAACTTGCCCTTGTTAGAAACAGGAAAATCGGTTTTGTTTTTCAAACTTTTAATTTGCTTCCCCACCTTACGGTGCTTGAAAACGTTTTGCTTCCGGTTATCTATAATCCGAACGGGGATTTGAGGATGGCCGAAAAAAAGGCGAAGGATTTGCTGAAAAACGTCGGGCTTATCAAGAGACTCGATCATCTGCCCGCACAACTTTCGGGCGGGGAGAGGCAGCGCGTTGCAATCGTGCGTGCCTTAATAAACGATCCTGTTATAGTGCTTGCCGACGAACCTACGGGAAATCTCGATACGAAAACAGGGCTTGAAATCATAAGGATTTTGAAAGAACTAAACGAAAAAAACGGTGTGACCGAAATTATAGTAACTCATGATCCGTCAATAACCAAATTTACGCATCGCATCATTCGCATAAGGGACGGACTTATTGAGGGAGAAGAAACAAACAGTGATCCTGTTAATCCTACGGAGGTTCCGTTATGAAACTTTTGAGAATTTTTAAAATGGCACTTTCCTCTTTAAAAATCAATAAAATGCGAACTTTTCTTTCAACGCTCGGTGTTGTGGTAGGCGTATCTTCTCTTATCCTTATCACTTCCGTTGGTTATGGGGCTCAATACAGCATTCTTTCTCAAATTGAATCTCTCGGTTCAAATGTAATTATGGTAATCCCGGGAAAAAGCACCGATCTTTTTAAATCCGCACTTGGCTCGAACGCTTTGAGAAAGCCTCTTACGTACGACGATGCAAAATTTTTAAAAAGAAAGATGCCTTATGCAAAAATCGCTCCGGAACTGAACGCAAACGGCACTGCAAAATTCGGTAGCACTGAGGTTTCTACGACTATTGTCGGAACAACGCCGGATGTTTTTGTCGTATCGAATTACGAACTTGACAAAGGAAGAATGCTTACCGATAGGGATATTGTAGGTTATAGGAATGTATGTGTCCTTGGGTATAAGGTGGCAGGCGAATTGTTTCCTTCGGGCGATGCCGTGGGGAAATATATTATTCTGCGGGGAAACAAATTTCTCATTGTCGGAACATTAAAAGAAAAAGGAGCACTCGGGCAACTCGATCTTGACGATGTTATCTTCGTTCCCATTACAACGCTTCAATCCGAAACTCAAACCAAACGGGTACAGGTGATTTACGCCAAAGCACCGGAAGGTATGTCTCTTGATGTGCTTGGTGCAAGGATAAAGAGTTTTCTCATTGCACGGCACGGAATGGAAAACTTTACGCTGAACAGTTTCAAACAATACATGCAGCTTGCCAAGCAGGTAACGGATATTTTCACGATAGCCCTTGCGGCAATCGGTTCCATTGCGCTGCTCGTCGGCGGAATTGGCATTATGAATATAATGCTCGCTTCCGTTGCGGAAAGGACAAGGGAAATTGGCATAAGAAAAGCGGTTGGAGGGCGTAATTTCGATATACTCTTACAGTTCTTGCTCGAATCCGCCTTGATTTCTACGTCCGGCGGAATAATCGGCATTTTGCTCGGCGTGCTTGGTTCAATAATGGTGCCGCAAGACATTATGCCGACACATATAACGACAAGTGCAATAGTTATCGGATTTACGGTTTCATTTTTTATAGGAGTTTTCTTTGGTGTTTATCCTGCAAGAAAGGCTTCCAAATTGAATCCCGTGGAAGCGTTGCGTTATGAATAAGGAGGGATTATGAAAAAAATTATCGCAATTTTGCTTGTAATGCTTTTTGTTTTTTCGGCCGTAAAATTATCGTTTGCACAAAGCAGTGTTTCGGTTTCGATTTCCGATAATTATATCGGTCGTTCCACTACCTACAAAATTATATTTGTTGCAAACTCGTCGATAAGCAAAGGCGATTCGATTTCTTTGATATTTGATGATAGCATTCCCATTTTCAGAAACGGAGAAAAGGCTAAAGAGATTTTGGTGAACGGCGTGAAGGTGGAAAAGACACCGAAATTTTTCGGGCACAGAATTGATGTTTTTATTCCGGTAAATATCGATAAGGGTAAAAGGGTGGAAATCGTTCTGCCGCAGGGAATTGTGCAAAACCCAAGCGCGCCCGGCTATTTTATTCTTACGGTGAAAGCAAATGGCGATACATATCAATCAAATTACTATCATATAACCGATAAATCTACCGTAAAAAACGTTGAACTAACGGAACTCGAAGACGGCATTGAAATCGATTTTACAACAGGAGAAAACGGTGCATTAAAAGGTTATATCACCAAAACGGTCGGTATGGGGCGGTTTGGTATTGTTAAGGCAATTCCGCAAGATTTTATATTTATCCGTTTCTCTCATATTCTTTCGGAATCTTTTTCATCCGTTTCAAAAAATGACGTCACTGTAAACGGAAAAAATCCCCCGCTAAATCCGGAAATAAAGACTCACTTCAAAGATACGGAAAACGAGGAAAAAGAGCTCATAATTCCGGTTCCGGACAATATAAATGCAAATAGCAAAGTAAAGGTGATAATAAAAGGGATTTTGCCGAAAAACACGCTTACCGGAGCGCTCTTTGCAAAGGTGCGAACATCCAAAGAGATTACGCCTGTTATATCGAATGCAATCGAAGTAAAAAGTGTGTATTTTATTAAAACTCTCTGCACGGTTTTCCCGAAACGCCCTGACGGTGAAAACGGATTTTACATAACCAAACCGGAAGTTGAATTTGCTGTCGATAAAGGAAGAGATATTGATAAAGTAGAAACATTCTACGGCTTTGACGGTAAAAATTTCACTCCTTATTCCGGCAAGTTTTATTTGGCTGACGGCGATAGAACGCTTTATTACTATTCCGTTGGATTTAGCGGTAATAGAAAATTTGCGGAGCCCGTTCAAAAGTTTCACTTTTTGATTGATAGCAGTTCGCCGGCTATTAAATTGGTTTCTCCGCTGAAAACAAATACGCCGCTTTACACATTGAAAATCAAGTTTTCGGATGCGAATTTTGACTATGCACTTATCCGAATTTCAGGGATTGAATTTACGGCAACGGATGAGGATTTTGAAATACCCGTTTATTTGTTTGACAAAACGACTCGTTTTACCGTAAAAGCATTCGATAAAGCGGGTAATTCGTCCGAGTTTAACGGAACGATTCTTCTGAAAGAATAAAAGAATTTTCATGGGGTAGGGAAAGAGCCTTGCTCCTTTTTTAAATTTTTAATGGTGCTAAAATAATATTGGTAAATTTTGGTTTGGGAGCTGAATTTATGAAAAAAAGAGAAAAAGAAAACAAAATAAAAATCCTTATTATGT
>JALSNB010000113.1 GCA_026987225.1 Caldisericaceae bacterium | reverse complement strand
GAGGCATGCGGCAAGACCGGAATTGCAGCTGCAATATACCTGTCAAAACGAAACGGATGGAGAAGCAGAGTTTTGATTCATAAAACAAGCGGAGATACCGCCGGGCCGAAAACACAGGTTGTTGGATACGGTTCTTATATATTTTTCAAAGGAGAATAAAAATGAACACCGAACAAAAAAAGATTCTTCTGAAAATTGCAAGGCTGTCAATAAAAAACTATTTAGAAAGCGGCAAATCACTGATTATTAAAAGAGAAAATTATCCGGACCCACAGCTTTGGGAAGAGAGAGGGACATTCGTAACACTTACGATATACAACAATTTACGTGGATGCATAGGAACAATTATACCGGTAAGGCCGTTAATAATAGACGTTGCGGAAAACGCAATAAATGCTGCATTCAGAGATCCGCGATTTTACCCGCTCACTCAAAAAGAATTTCCGTTGATAGAGATTGAAGTTTCCATTCTTACTGTCCCCAAACCGCTTGAATTTAAAAACGTAAGAGAATTATTTGAAAAAATAAGGCCGGGTATCGACGGAGTGATTATCAGAAACGGCCCGTTTCAGGCAACATTCCTACCTCAAGTGTGGAAAGAAATACCTGACAAAGAAACATTCTTCAGGGATCTATGCTTGAAAGCGGGAATGAGCGGAGATTGTTTTATGAACCCTTCGATAGAGGTTTACACATATCAGGTTGAAGCATTTTCCGAAAAAGAATTCGAATAATTTAATCAGAGTAAGGATATAAAATTACTATTTCTCTGCTTTGAGGAATCCACTTCACGCTACCACCGATATTCTCAACTATAAAGCGCAACGGTAAAAACGTCCTCCCACTCTTTATAAAAGGCACAATATTTCGATTGGTATCTATAAGTTTTTTACCGCCGTTAACCATAGCGGTATTTGAGCCTATAAAAAGTTTTATAACAGCTCCGTTTATTTTAATAAGTACTGACCTGTCCGAAGCATCATAGGAAACTTTACCTCCCAAAGCCTCGATAACGTGCCTTATGGGTAACATCGTTCTGTTATAAGCAATAACGGGCGCAACATCAATTTTCTTCTTAAAACCGTTAACATACAAAAATTTTTTACCTATAAAGAGTGTTAAAGTAATAGGCGGCGGAGGCGTATAAAGAATCTTTACCCTTTTAACTGAAATATTTCCCGCACGATCCACCGCTTTAACAACAATCTCATTTATTCCTTTTCGAAGTTTTACGAATTCTTTGCAGGACGGGGAACTGCAGGGTTTGTCGTTAATAAATATTTTTTGAGCACCGTCTACCGACACATTTATTTCAAAAAACATATTTTGAGTGATCGGAGGCATATTTTCAATTTTAATTTCAGGTGGCAACTTATCGAGAGTAATAAAATAACTACTCGTTAATTTCCCGTCAGTCGTTCTTACCCGGATTTCATTTTTACCTTCGTGCAAATGGACCGTATATGAAAATTTGTTATTGCTCACGGAAACGGTTGCCCCATTTATAATTAAGTTTTTATATTCCGTATCGCTTATAATTTCTCCTCGCAAAACAAAGTCAGGTATATTTGTCAGATGCGTACTGTTAAAAAAGACAATCTCATCGTCTGCTTTTACAAGAGAAAGATTAATTGTTAAATCCTTTGAAACATTTAGTTCCTTCGAAATCGTCTTAAATCCGGTTTTTTTAACGTTAAGCAAATGCTTGCCTTCGGATAAAATACATTGAATAGGTGAAACTCCGATTAATTTGTTATCTATAAACACATAGGCATCTTTAGGAACAGTGTTAATATAAACATTAAATCGCTTGTCAAACTGTTTTTTTAAAAACCATATGTCATAATAATTATTTAATCGAATACTTGTACCTACAAAGGAAACGTCCAATTCCTTTAAAGCGGCGGTAACCGTCAGGTTCTTCTTTAGAACCGTATTTTTTTGAAAACCGTTTCCGTTAATCAGATAGTATTCATTTTCTCCACCGCCACGTTCTACGGTCTTTAATTTTATATAGGCGTAAGGAATATTCGAATCGCTATCAACGAAAATATCCAAATTTTTTCCGTGCAAATCCGTATTTACATGCAATTTAACAGGAACTATTACAATGTTGCATATAGGAGATACAGCATTCCCATTTGCATCGAAAACGCAAAATGAAATATGCTCTTTAACGCCGATCGGAGGTATTCTTACCGTAAAAAATGCAGTTTTACCTGGTAACACACTATTTTCAAGTTCAACGGGATCCACTTCGATGGAAGGATAAGATTTCGTTGCGGTAAGCAAAAGTTTTTTCTGCACAGTCGAATCGCTTGTGTTCTTTATAAACAACTTAAATAGAGAAGGATTGCCTTCGGGCACAAACAGTGTAAAATTATTATTTACAAAATCAACGCTATACCTCTTGCTTCTTCCGAACCAGCGCGTATAAATCTTTACAAAAATGTAGTTTCCACCTATATAACTTCCGGAATCCGTATAATAGCCGCCTATATACGGTGTGTATAGATAAAGAGAAGCAGTTGCCTTATTTTGAGGAGTAACGGTATTATCCACATATTTCGGATTGTCTTCGGTTATATGAGGCATACCTACTTTCCATCCGTATTTCGCCGCTAAAAAATCAAATCCGTCTCTTAAAAGCTTTGTTCCACCGTAAACCTGCTTATAAAAAGAAGATTCAGAGTGGTACCCCATGGCAAGCCGTAACGCATGCTCGCTGAAACTTTTCATTGTAATAATTCCTTCTTCTTTCTGCATTGTAACAAGGATTACTTTTGGATTAATCCTATATTTATTTGCGGCGTTATAAATAATTTCAGAGGCACTTTCACCGTTCTCCATATAATTTGCAAGAAAACTTCCGTGTGAGTCCAAAAACATTTCGATATCAGAAAGGCTCATGGATTTATAGTCGGTAAAATCCGCATCGCTTATCAAGAAATTCTTCTTAAAATCAAACCCTTTACTCTTTATAAGAGGTAATAAAGAAAAAACTAAAAAAGTAATGATCAAAAAAACTATACTATGCTTTACTTTTACCGTTTGCATACGTATCAGGATCTTTAAAAAACAGCGCAGATAAAAACATTAAAAGCATCGGGATAATACCGAAAAGAAGGATTGCTCTGTTAATTTGCGAAACAGTAGCACCGAGTTCTGGAAGCAAAAAACCTCCTAAATTCCCTGCTATAAGCATAATCCCACTTCCTACGCCCGCAAAAGTTATGCCGATTTTAGAGTAAGCACTTGGCAGATGCACACCGAGAGGATACATAGGAAACAGTGCAAAACCAAGAATTAAACCGTCAATAAGGAAAAGCCAAAAATTAGAAATTACAGGCACTATACTCAGCATACCTATACAGATCAGCGGAAGAATAAGAAGAAAAACTTTCACTTTTCTAATATGGTGCGCAATATTCGGCACGGTCTCAGCACCTATTAAACATCCGATTAAGATTACACTGTTAACGATACCTGCCTCAGTCGGGGTGATCCCTTTGTATTGCACAAGAATGTGCGGATACCATCCTGCAAGCCATGCAAAAACACCAATATCAAGAAAGGAGATAACCATAAGGGGTATCAT
>JALSNB010000112.1 GCA_026987225.1 Caldisericaceae bacterium | reverse complement strand
GTGTCCATTATTTGTTCACCCTTTCAAGATATTCCCCCGTTCTTGTATCGATTTTTAAAACATCCCCCTCATTAATAAACAGAGGAACGTTAACTTTGTATCCGGTTTCCAGTATGGCAGGCTTCATAGCAGTAGTTGCCGTATCTCCTTTTACTCCGGGTTCGGTATGCGTTACTTTTAATTCTACAAATGTTGGCAAATCCACCGATACGGGTCTGTTTTTATAAAAAACAATAGTGAGTTCAAGATTATCCTTCAAAAAGTTCACGGCATCACCCACTTCTTTCTCATCAAGGTAAACCTGCTCATACGTCTCCATATCCATAAATACAAAACTATTACCTTCCCTGTATAAGTACTGCATGGTCTTTCTTTCAAGGAATGCTTTTTTAAATTTTTCTTCAGGCCTGAACGTCTTTTCTACTATATTCCCCGTATCAAGGTTTTTAATCTTCAAGCGAACAAAAGGAGAACCCTTTCCGGGTTTTATGTGCTGAAAGCTAATAACAACATACAAATCTCCATCCATTTCAAACGTAACTCCAGCTCTCAAATCATTTGCAGTAATCATACAACATCCTCCTTATACTCAATAAATTTTCGTATATAAATGATAACACAAAAGGCATTTTCGTCAAACAAACATTTAATTTAAACGCTTCAAATTTTATTCATATTTTGTATTATACTATAGACGCAATGAAAAAGATAATGATAGTCGAGGACGACGAAAATATTAGAGAACTATTGGAAATGTATTTTACCAAAGCCGGCTTCTCCGTAATAACCGCAGAAAATGGTAGAGAGGCATTAGAGTTATTCAAAAGAGAAAATCCTCACCTTGTAATATTAGACCTTATGCTTCCAGTGATAGACGGAATCACTGTGGCAAAAGAGATCAGAAGGGAATCCAATACCCCCATTCTCATGCTTACGGCAAAAGCCGAAGAAGAAGATCGAATAAAAGGACTTGAAGTCGGAGCGGATGATTACGTTACAAAACCGTTCAGCCCAAAAGAAGTTGTCTTGAGAGTAAAAAACATTCTTAAACGGACGTACCCTGACGAAAAAATAATAAAAATCAAAGATCTTGAGATATTTCCAAAGGAAATGAAAGTTTACCAAAACGGAAAAGAGATACCGCTTACAGCAAAAGAGTTCAAAATTATCTTTGCGATGGCAACAAAACCAGGTACCGTATTCAGTAGAGAAAAAATAATGGACGAAATTTATACGGAGTATGATGACGTTGTATTTGATCGCACAATAGATGTTTATATAAAGAACATTCGAAAAAAATTAGGAGATAATCCTAAAAATCCCAGATACATAGAATCGGTTTACGGCGCCGGATACAGAATGAAAAAATAATGGAATTCAGAACAAAACTTATACTGAGTTATATTCTCGTTATCATAGTGGTAATATTTTTCGCACTCTTATTCGTAAACATATACATAGGAAATAAATTTGCCAAAATTGTTGTGGAAGGAACCGAGCAAGGGTTTCTTGTGTTTATGACACCTCAGGGAAGAGTTTTTCTAAGGGCAGTAAAAGCATCGTTCATATGGGCCGGTATTATTTCAATATTAATAGGCACATTCCTTGCATTTATTATTTCCAGATTCGTAACAAACCCTCTTCAAAAGATGGAAGAATTTACCGGAAAAATTTCAAAAGGAGATTACAGCGCCAGAATAGAAATAACAAACGACGACGAAATAGGTGCTCTGCAAAAAAAATTAAACAAAATGGCCGAGCACCTCACGGAAATAGAAAACATGAGAAAATCTCTCGTGCAAAACGTATCACATGATTTAAGGACGCCCCTTACAAGCCTCAAAGGTTATATTGAAATGGTGACAGATCCCGATTTTACAAAAGAGGAAAAAGAAAAAGCCATAAATGTTATTAAATCGGAAGTCGAAAGAATGGAAAGTATGCTGGACGAATTAAGCAAATTGTCCGCAATAGACAGTAAAAAATATGAAATCAATTGTAAGCGAATGGACCTTGGGAGTGCAATAGAAAATGCGGCTAACCTAATGAGAATGGATGCAAAATCAAAAAATCTCTATCTGAAAACAGATATAGAAAGCGATGTTTACATTAACGGAGATGAAAAGAGAATAAGAGAGATCATTATCAATTTATTAAGCAACGCAATAAAATTCACCGAACAAGGGGGCATTGTAGTAAGCGTTCATAAAGAAAAAAATGCAGCAATTATTTCGGTAAAAGACACAGGCAAGGGAATAAAAGAAGAAGATTTAAGCAAAATTTTTGACAGATTTTTCAGAGGCGATAAGTCAAGGCCAAAGACAACAGGCGGACTTGGTGTAGGGCTCACAATCGTAAAAGAATTAGTAGAAGCCATGAACGGAAAAATAACCGTAAAAAGCAAAGTCGGAGAGGGAAGCGAATTCATAATTACATTCCCCCTAACAAAATAATATCAGGTTTGAGAATTCAATTCGCCTTTTACGGAATGTTTTTCCTTGAGCTGAATATTTTCCACTGCACTGATAAGTTCGTCAGAATGGTTCTTTAGCACAAAAATCTCCGATTCGAAAATTTCTTCATCACTATACTTAACTTTATTAAAAAGCGCTGTCAGTAAATCAAAATAAGGAATTGCTGTTTTGGATTTTTTCAAAAGTCTCTCGTAAAATTCATTAGGAGTTTCATATTTATTAATTTTAAAGTCTCTTTTAGCAAGAAGATAAAGGACGGAGAAATAAAAAAATTTAACAAATTCCTTATCGCTGCCATATTCCAAAAGGGACTTTCTGATACCTTTATCTTTAATTTGCTTTCTAAAACGACGAGCAGTATCACCACCAATTATCGTATCTGGCACCGACTTTTCAAATATAAAGTCGTACACAATACGAATTAATAACACACCGAGCACTACCGTTATAATACCCAAAATAATTCCCGAATAAACAGAAAATCTATGGACAACGTCAAGAAAATGCGTCGAGCTCACAACGCGCTTTATTATAAAATCAACACTCTCGTTACCATGAGGAATATCAGAAGGTAGTTTACCATTAGCACCTCCTTTTGATATCAAAGAGCTTACAACCTTTTTATAGTTCACCATAAAAATTTTGAAGAACGAAATGCTTACGATAGCAATTGTAATGACTCCAATAACAAGAGAAGAAATCAAGGATTTATAAAACACGGATTTTTTAGTGGAACGATAAAATCCCACAATAAAGAGTCCGATAATTATGAGTCCTATAAGTAAAACCGATATGATAAGGAGTGCTTCAAAAGAATGCATTTTATTAAAAGTTTCTTTTGCTCCGTTAGCCAAAATGGCGGTAGAGTTATGAGGAATTCCGTAACTTATGATCGCAGTGGACTTTCCTCCGCCACCATGAGCGGAGCTACTACCCGTTGAATAAAGAAACGCATGGATTTTACCACCTATGTTTGATTCAAATATGCCAGGCCAGTGCATAGGTATCATGCCGATAGCAATAATCGGAGAAAGAATAATTGCGTTTTTAACGGAAAAGATATGGCGCTCCGTTAAAAGAGAAATGATGTAAAGATATAAAGCAGCAAAAGGAATGATGTTGTAAAAATTTCCGAATCGTGCAACAATAAAACTTAAAAAAACGGTTGTCAAAAATAAAAATAATTTTCCTGCATTGGCTACATATAGAATAAAAATAACAAATAGAGAAATAGCCAGCCCAATAATTACAGCAAAAAAAGGCTGAATAAAAGACAAACCGCTTATAAGGAGTTTGCTAAATAAAACCCCAAGCTGAATGAAAATCAACGAATAGAACAATAAATTTATCATCTTCTTACCATCTCCAATTTATTTGCATAATCTTTACCCAAAATAGGATAAACAAATATCCCCTCCCTTGCCAATGCCTCCTTGGAATGTCCCAATACGGTAAGATAGTATGCCTCCTTGAAGTAATACCGAGGTGGTTTCTCGTGAGGCAAAACAAATGTATCATCGGGAAGAAGAATTATATTTAATCGCGAAACATAAGGTTTAATTTTTAAAAGTAGAAGCATTATTTTTTCGGTGATATCTCTTTCGATAAAGAACAACTCGCTGCCAAAGTCCAAATATTTTGGCAATATTTTCAAAAATTTCTCTGTCTCAACCGAATTTTCGCTGCTTGCAAGGGCAAGTGCTTTGAACAACTGCATTAAATGAAATTCACCCTTACCAATTTCAACATGCTTTTTAGGCATCCCGTTTGAAATAAACCCTACTGGTAAATGGTGGTAAGTTGCATAATTAGCAATGGACGCCGCAATAGCAGATGAAGAATCTTGAAATTGTAGCGACTTCTTATAGTAATCCACAATAATTTGAATACGTTTTGATGCAGTAAAGTCAAGTTCTTTAACGGTAAGTTTGTTTCTATGAGCCGTTTGTTTCCAATGAATCATCGATAGGGGATCATTTGTAGAATAGTCTCGGACGCCTGCTATGGACGTATAATCCATGTTCAACTGATATTTTGCTTTTATTCCGCTGATTGGTTCTGAGAGATATATATTCAAACGTTCAAATGGCACAACATACGGAAAAACATAAACAGTTTTTTCATCAATTACGCTAATTTTTCTTTTAACAAAACCAAGCGGGTCGGTTATAACAATGCTAAATTTCCCTATTTTATAAACACCCCTTCTGTTTCCGACGTATTCAATAATTCCGGAAATTACTCTCTCAGTGCCAAGAATTCTTTTTTCTTTTTCTCCTTTAGCCGGGACAAAATAATAAGGACTCTCCAAATAAATAGAAAATATAAAGGGTAACTTGAAACGAACGAATAAATTATAATTAAATTTTATTCTGTCTCTCTGCCTAATCGTATACGAGTCTACGTCAACCTGTAAAGAAGCCGTTCCCTTTTTGATGTAAAGAGAATACAGCAAAAGATATACTACAAAGGCTGTGAAAATAATGTAAGAAATACCTCCCAACACAAAGACTAAAAACGCAAGTATACCGATCAGTATTTTTGCTTCTTTACTCAAAGTTTACGCCTCTTTACTGAAATCCTCAATTACTGGAACTTTTACGCTTTTAACTACCTCATTTAGTACATCGTCAACTTTTATACCTCTGAGCTTTGCATCCGCACGAAGCGCCACTCTATGGTTCAAAACATCTTTAACACTTTTCTTAACATCATCCGGCAAAACAAAATTCCTGTTAGAGAAAACAGCCCATGCCTGTGCAACACGCATGAGGAATAGCGAAGCCCTGGGGCTTGCACCTAAATAAAGCTCTCTATGCATTCTTGTAGCTCTTGTTATATCTACTATGTACCCGGCTATATCGGGATGTACATAAACCTTTTTAACCGAGTCCTGTATTTTGATAAGTTCATCAAGATTACTTACCGACTCAAGGTTATCGATAGGAAACTTCTCTTTTTTTCTTAGTAGTATGTCTTTTTCATCATCTCTATTAGGATAACCGATAGAAAACCTCATAATAAAACGGTCAAGTTGAGCCTCTGGCAACGGAAAAGTTCCTTCATATTCAATAGGGTTTTCAGTAGCAATTACCATAAATGGTTGTTTAATTGTATAGTCCACACCGTCAATTGTAACCTTATTTTCAGCCATTGCTTCAAGTAAAGCCGATTGAGTTTTCGGAGTGCCTCTGTTGATTTCATCGGCAAGTAAGAAATTTGTAAATACGGGCCCAAATCGAACTTTAAACTGTTCGGACTTCATATCATATATGGTAATACCCGTTATATCCGTTGGCAAAAGATCCGGAGTAAACTGAACCCTTTTAAAGTCGGCAGAAAAAGAAATAGCAAGGGCTTTTGCAAGAGTTGTTTTGCCTGTGCCCGGCACGTCTTCAAGCAAAACATGGCCGCCGGAGAGTGTTGCCACGATGATTTTGTCAATGGATTCATCTCTCCCGATAATAACCTTTTTTAAATTTTCCTTAAGTTTTTCAATCATTTTCTACTCTCCTTTCACCGATAATTCGAAATAAAGTATAATACAAAAAAAAGTTTTGCAAAGCGTGAAAAATTCAATACAATTAACTATGAGCATTTTTCTATTTACAGGAATACTATTATTTTTAGCAATTTACGCCGGGAGAGTTTTTCACAAAGCAAAACTCCCCGTCGTTACGGGTTATATTTTAATAGGATTCCTCCTCGGAAATTTCCCTTATTTTTCATCACACCTATCGCCATATTTTACACAACTAACAAACTATATAGACGAATTAGCCCTTGCAGTAATATCTTTTGAAATGGGAATGGAATTTACAATCAAAAGCTTAAGACAAATAGAAGGAAAGATTTTTGTTATAACAATTACTCAGGCGGTAGTTACCTATATTCTGATATTTTCCGTATTTAAAATTATTTTGTCGGTATCAACTGCAATTTCTCTCATAATTGCTTCCATAGGAGTCGCTACGGCACCTGACATTATCATCCTTGTGATAAGAGAATACAATGTAAAAGGAAAACTCGGAGAATATTTAAAAGGAATAGTAACGCTTGACGATTTGATTACGGAACTTGCATTCATAACAACCATTCCAATTGCCGAAAAAATGCTTCGAACAAGTACCGCTACATTCAATCCTACTTTTATTATAGTAAAAGAGCTCATCTTATCGATAGCTCTCGGGCTAATACTCGGAATAGCATTTGCATTTATTGCAAAAGAATTTAGGAAACTCAGGACACTTTTTCCGGTAACAATCGGATTCATATTGATTGCCATCGGTATAGCAAGATTACTAAATTTACATATCATTTTCATTTTACTTATAATAGGCATTGTTTTTGCTAATCTGTCAAGAGAAAGGCCGGCAGTAATAAGTGTTTTAAGTCAGATTGACGCTCCGTTATTTATTATCTTTCTTATAGTAAACGGTTCCGCACTGTCACTTAAACTCCTGTTAGAATCTGGAATCCTCGGTGTCGCATTTATCCTATCAAGAGGGCTTGGAAAAGTGTTAGGTGTCCGTTTGAGCAAAGTATTCACCGGTGAAAAATTAAGTGACAAAATTGGTATGGCACTTCTTCCTCAATCCGAAATCAGCATATACCTTGCCGTATTAACAAAGCATGCGATAAAACCTTACGGAAATATGATATTCTCTGTTGCAATGAGTGGGGTTATAGTATTTGAAATTATTGGCGCACCCCTTTTGAGGTACATTCTCTCCGGCAAATAAATATTGCATTCAACGAAAATCGTGTTAAAATATAAGTGCTCCGAGCTATATGGCCCAAACAGGCTATATAGACGATAGGGTTTACATGGGAAACCAGTAAGCCTGCCGGTTTGCAAAGGAGTCTTTAGTATACAGACTCCATTGGGGGTCAATAATAAGGAGGTGGCTATATGTTAGGTGGGTACATGGGGAAGATTCTCAGAGTAAATCTTTCCACTAAAAAAATCAGTGAAGAACCCATTAACGAAGAACTTGCAAAAAAATTTATCGGTGCAAGAGGTTATGCGGCAAAAATTCTGTTTGATGAAGTAGACCCGAATATCGATCCTTTGGGTGAAAAAAACAAGCTCATTTTCGCAACAGGGCCTTTGACTCTTACTCCGTCGCCAACAAGCGGAAGATATGATGTAGTAACAAAAAGCCCTTTAAACAACGTTATTGCCGGATCTAACTCCGGAGGCTATTGGGGGCCGGAACTTAAAAAGGCAGGATATGATATTTTAATCATTGAAGGAAAATCGGAAAAACCCGTATATCTATGGATCAGTGAAGATAAGGTGGAATTAAAAGACGCATCTCACTTATGGGGAAAAGACACATACGAAACAACGGATACAATTATCGATGAGTTAGGCGGAGACAAGCAAATAAAAGTAGCATGCATAGGACCTGCAGGAGAAAATCTTGTAAAATTCTCTGCAATTATAAATGAGAAGGCTCGTGCAGCAGGAAGAACGGGCGTGGGAGCCGTAATGGGCTCTAAAAAGCTAAAAGCAGTTGCAGTAAGAGGACATAAAAGGCCGGTTATCGCAAACCCGGAAAAGTTCAAAGAAGTTTTGAAAGTTACGATGGATAAGATAAAAGCGAATGGAGTAACTTCACAAGGACTTCCGACATACGGAACAATGGTGTTAAACCACATTATTGACGAACACGGACTTTACCCGACAAGAAATTTCCAGACAGGCGTATTTGAAGGTGTAGATAAGGTATCGGGCGAAAAGCTCAAAGAAACCTATCTCGTAAAGAACAAGCCATGTTTCGGATGCCCAATCGGATGCGGAAGAGTAACAAAACTTCCGGACGGTGAAGAAGGTGAAGGACCCGAATACGAGACAAGTTGGGCATTCAGTGCGGATTGCGGTATTGACGATCTGATTGCAGTAATAAAAGCAAATAATATCTGTAATAAATTGGGATTAGACACAATTTCCACAGGTGCAACGATTGCATCCGCAATGGAACTTTACGAAAAAGGATACCTTAAAAAAGAAGAGTTAAACGGTGCCCCGGAGCTAAAATTCGGTAATACCGAAGCTATTATATACTATCCGGAGGCAATAGCATACAGAAAAGGCATAGGAGACAAGCTTGCGGAAGGTTCATATGAATTTGCAAAAGCACACGGACATCCAGAGCTCTCAATGAGCGTTAAAAAACAAGATCTTCCGGCATATGATCCACGAGGAGCGCAAGGACATGCATTGGAATATGCGACATCAAACAGAGGCGGCTGCCACGTAAGAGGATATATGATATCACCGGAAATTTTAGGCTCACCACAAAAAATTGATCCTTTCACCACAGAAAATAAACCTCAATGGGTAAAAACATTCCAGGATCTGACCGCCGTAATAGATGCAGAAGGTTTGTGCTTGTTTAGTTCCTTTGCATTAGGAGCCGAAGATTATGCCGCATTACTCTCGGCAGTTACTGGGGTAGAATACAGTAGTGAAGAGGCATTAAAAGCAGGCGAAAGGATATGGAACTTGGAAAGATTGTGGAATCTAAAAGCAGGCTTAACAAAAGCAGATGATACCCTTCCTCCAAGATTCCTCAAAGAACCGATGCCGGATGGCGCATCAAAAGGACAGATCGTTCATCTTGATGTAATGCTTCCCGAATATTATAAAATAAGAGGTTGGGATGAAAACGGAGTGCCTACTGATGAAAAGTTGAAGGAACTCGACCTTAAATAAATTAAATCTATTTTACGGAGGGTAAAGTGGAGAAAAACGAAAAAGTGGTACTACTGAGCGGTTTTACAAATAGCGAAATAAAGGAGATCCTGAACTGTTACAAGGAAAACAAAAAACTTCCGAAAGATATAATTTTTGCTACAGTAACTGAAACCTCGCTAAAGTGGACAGTAGAAGAATGGCTAAGCGAACTAAGCAAGGAACATGAAGAATTTAAAAAATTGAAGGAAAATTCATCCAAATCTGGCACAGAGTAAATAAGGAGACAAACAAAATAACTTTATATATAAACGGTGGCAAATAATTAGCCACCGTTTATGTTTTTTACAGAGAAATATTCACTGCCTATCTCTTTTAATTTATCATAATCAGGGACAACATATGAAATTCCGTCTATATACCTGTCTGTACCGGGGAAAGGAATAATGTTAAGATCTTTGGCAGAATCATTTTTCAAAAGCAAAGCAAGTTTGGTAATCTGCGAGGGAGTAAGATTCGTATAAAGCGCATCGGCCACAGCCTTCGCTATGGATGGCAATCGCCAGATTGTACGTAAACTTTTTGTTTGATTAAGTAATGCCTCTATTAATTTCTCTTGCCTTGCTACCCTACCATGAATTTTACCATCCGGAGTTCTCGTGAAATCTCCATATTCGTCATACCTGAAACGCGCATACTCAAGCGCCTTTTCTCCATTCAAATGCTGAACTCCGGGATTAAGATCTATATTTACATCACCGAGTTTAGAATGATAATGCATAGGTTCTGGTACATCGATAGTGACCCCGCCAAGCGCATCAATCACTTTTTTAAACCCGTTGAAATTAAAAACTACAAAATATTGTATACTTTTATCAGGCAATCCTAACAAATTTTCCACGGTTCTAATGCTAAGATTAATTCCACCGTCATTATAGAATAAAGAATTGTATGCAGCATTTATTTTATTGTAATCATGCCCCGGAATTTGAACCCTTGCATCCCTTGGTATGGATAGCAAGTTTATTTTTTTTGTAACAGGGTTTATATTTAAAAGAATAATTACATCAGAACGTCCGGATTTGTCCCACGAACGCTGATCGCTCCCTAATATCAAGATATTTATGGTTTTTGTAAAATCGAGAGGTACGGTTTGAACAGTAGAAGTATTGTTATTATTACTACTCTTAGGGCCGCTATTTATGCCGCTAAAATTCTTTGCAGTGGTAAAAACATAAAAGCCTATTACAATAATAGAAATTATTACTGTCCAAACCAAAATTTGTTTCAATATTTTCATAGGCTATAAAAGTTTCAAAAGAAACGGGCCGAAAAGTAGTGAAATCGTTGTCATAAGCTTAATCAATATATTTAGAGAAGGTCCGGCAGTATCCTTTAACGGATCGCCAACAGTATCTCCCACAACACTTGCTCTGTGAGCTTCAGAACCTTTTCCGCCAAAATTTCCCTGTTCAATAAACTTTTTGGCATTGTCCCAACTCGCACCGGCATTTGCCATAAATATTGCAAGCAATACGCCTCCGATTAAAGCACCTGCAAGAAGTCCGCCAAGTGCAGCCTTACCAAATTTCCAGAATGCAAAAAACGTAACGAACGGAGCAAGAACGGCAATAACCGAAGGCAAAACCATATTTTTCAATGCACCCTTGGTACTAATAGCGACACATCTCTTGTAATCCGGATCAGCTTTGCCGCTCATAAGGCCGGGAATTTCATGAAATTGCCTTCTTACTTCTTCTACCATCAAACCTGCTGTATCACTTACTGCCATAATGGAGAAAGATGAAAATAAATAAGGCAAAGATGCACCCATAAGCGCACCGGCCATTACGTAGGGAGAAAGTAAACTCATAGAGGAAAGATGCATTGCCTTCGAATAAGAAGAGAACAGAGCAAGAGCCGTAAGCGCAGCAGAACCTATGGCAAAACCCTTACCCATTGCTGCAGTAGTATTTCCAAGTGCGTCCAACACGTCCGTACGCTCCCTTACTTCTTCAGGTAGTCCGGACATCTCTGCAATGCCACCCGCATTATCAGCAATCGGCCCGTATGCATCAACACTCAGGTTAATACCTAATGTTGCAAGCATGCCAATTCCAGCAAGTGCAATTCCAAAAAGTCCAGCAGATACATAGGCGATTACAACACCAACGCCTATAAAAATAAGAGGAAGGAACGTGCTTTGCAATCCAACGGCCATACCCGAAAGAATTGTGGTTGCCGCACCACCCTCGGACGACGCCTTCGCAATAAGCCTTATAGGTTTTCCGCTTGTGTAATATTGAGTGATAAATCCGATGGCCAATCCCACAATAAGTCCCGAAAAAATCGCAACAAAAGCACCGATCCTATGTAACACCGATATAGAGAGATATAGTATAAATAAAACCGCAATTACATTAGCCACAATAGTCCCCATGTTTAAGGCTTTCTGGGGATTAATCTTTCCCCGAGACGTAAATATAACAAAAAGAACACCTATAAGGGAAGAAAGAACCCCATATCCAGCAATAAGATAAACAAACCTGATACCCTGCAAGCCAAACGCCATATATCCGAGTATAATTCCGCTCAATATTGAACCGACGTATGATTCATACAGATCCGCTCCCATCCCGGCAATATCCCCTACATTATCACCAACATTATCAGCGATAACCGCCGGATTTCTCGGATCATCTTCAGGAATACCGGCTTCAATTTTTCCCACAAGATCGGCTCCAACATCGGCCGCTTTTGTATAAATTCCTCCTCCGACTCGTGCAAAAAGAGCAACAAAACTTGCTCCCATCGAATATCCGGTTACAACAATAAGGGGACTTATAATTTTTGACAGAAAATGTGCGGAAAAAAGATAAATTGAGATTGAACCCACAACTCCAAGGCCGGTAACGGTAAGACCCATTACTGCTCCTCCGGAAAAGGCAACTTTGAGCGCCTCACCGATGCTCGTTCTCGCAGCCTGTGTAGTGCGCCCGTTAGCCCTTGTCGCTATAGCCATTCCAAGATATCCAGAAAGTATGGAAAGCAAGGCTCCTATAACAAAACTTAATGCAACGTAAGGAGATATTATGAGCCATATTACGGCAGCAAAAATAACAATCCAAAGAGACATTGTTTTATATTCCTCTATGAGAAAGGCTGACGCGCCCTTTTGAATCGCCTGAGAGATTTTGACCATAAGACTATCACCAGGATCTTTTTTTAAGACAGACATGCTGAGAAGCAGTGCAACAAGCAAAGACAAAATTCCAAAACACAATACAATGGCAAAGCTTTCCATTCTAACCTCCCCTATAATTATTAATGGAGCCGGCGATCTGACTTGAACAGACGACCTGCTGATTACGAATCAGCTGCTCTACCAACTGAGCTACGCCGGCAAATATTCTATAAATAAAAATGGAGCGGAAGACGGGATTCGAACCCGCGACAGCTGCCTTGGCAAGGCAGTGCTCTACCCCTGAGCTACTCCCGCTTCAAAAGTGGCGGGATCGATGGGATTTGAACCCACGGTCTCCGGCGTGACAGGCCGGCGTGTTGAACCGCTACACCACGACCCCACTCTTGTGTAATTATATTAACTTTTTTCAATTTTGCAAGCTTAATGGTGGGCGAAACAGGATTCGAACCTGTGACCCCTTCCGTGTGAGGGAAGTGCTCTACCGCTGAGCCATCCGCCCGCAAAATTTTTGGTGCCCTCGAGGAGAGTCGAACTCCTGCCGCCGCCTTGAAAGGGCGATGTCCTAACCGCTAGACCACGAGGGCGATGGTGAGCCGTACAGGATTCGAACCTGTGACCCTCTGCTTAAAAGGCAGATGCTCTACCTGCTGAGCTAACGGCCCATGCCTTTACTATAATACGAATATTGTTTTTTCTGTCAAGAGCTCTAAAGATTTTTTTCCGGAACTTTTTGTTCGAATCGTGTATATTCGCTGAGGAAAACAAAATCTACCGTTCCGGTAGGCCCGTTTCGCTGTTTTGCTACATCAAGCCTTATATCATTTTTCAAATCCGGATCCGGACGATAAAGGAAAATAACAACATCCGCATCCTGCTCGATTGAACCTGACTCTCTCAAATCCGAAAGAACGGGTTTTCTGCTATCACGCCTATCCACAGCCCTGCTAAGCTGAGAGAGAACAACAACCGGAATGTTCAACTCCCGAGCAAGATTTTTTAATCCTCGCGTAATATTGGAAATTTCAATTACTCTGTTTTCAAATCGTTCTTTACTACGTATCAATTGTAAATAATCTATGATTATCAAATCGACATCTTCCTCGACTTTCATTCTTCTCGATTTGGCGCGTATATCAGTAAGCGTCACGTCAGGACTATCATCGATAAATATACGAGCTTCAAAAAGGTTACTGTAAGCTTCCGTAAGTTTTGGCCAATCCTGTTCGGTTAAAAAACCGGTCTTTAGTCTTTGCAAATTAACCCTTGCCTGAGAACAAAGCATTCTTTCTATAAGCTGCTCTTTGGACATCTCAAGACTGAAAATGGCAACCGCTTTTTTCTCTTTTATTGCAATATGCTCCGCAATATTAACAGATAGAGAAGTTTTACCGACACTTGGCCTTGCCGCTATAATAACGAGATCAGATTTTTGAAGTCCGCCTGTAATTTTGTCAAGATCACTAAACCCCGTAGGAATACCGGAAATCCCCGACTTACGTTTGTAACGAGTCTCCATCTCCGAAAAACTCTGAGGAAGGAAATCCTTAATC
>JALSNB010000111.1 GCA_026987225.1 Caldisericaceae bacterium | reverse complement strand
CCCCCTGTTACGAAAATAAATTTCATACGTCCCTCCGTTTACCTCTTTGCGTTTTAAATCATTATAACGGTTTTGCGAATTTTTCATACGTTTCCGAGGGCGAGCTTTGCGGTAAATTGACAGAGCCTTAAAATGGGGTTATACTAACAATACGAATGCAGACAAAGGGCGTCCGCTTGAAAATGCTACAATGAGCGGATAAGGAAACGACGGAGATACGGATTTACGGTGAAGCGGGTAAAAACGGATTTATATTGGCAATCTCCCTTTCGTGTAGGGAGACGAATATGTAATTTATCGGGCAGGTGATATTATGAGCAAATTGATTATCGTTTCAAATAGGCTTCCGGTGAGCGCTTCGAAAGTGAGCGGCCGTGTGAAGTTCAAAAAGAGTGTGGGCGGGCTTGCAACCGGCCTCGGTTCGTTCTACAAAAATTATGAGAGCGTGTGGGTCGGCTGGCCCGGTGTTGCGTCGGAGCGTTTGAAGGGGCAGAGAAACGAGGTTTCCGAAGAACTTGCAAAGGAAAACTGCGTTCCTGTTTTTCTCTCTCAAAAGGACGTGGAACAGTATTACTACGGCTTTTCAAACAAAACGCTCTGGCCGCTTTTTCACTACTTCACTGAATACGTTGTTTACGACAAAACGTTCTGGCATGCCTACGAAAATGTTAACAGGGAATTTTTGAAAACGATTCTGAAAATTGCCGAAAAAGGCGATACGATATGGGTGCACGACTATCAACTCTTGCTTCTTCCCGCAATGATCAGGGAAAAGATGCCCGATGTTTCCATAGGGTTCTTTTTGCATATCCCTTTCCCTTCGTTTGAAATTTTCAGGACGCTTCCCTGGAGGGACGAAATTTTAGACGGCATGCTCGGTGCGGATCTCATAGGATTCCACACGTATGACTATGCAACATATTTTCTGGACAGCGTGCGCAGGTTAAGGGGGTTCGAAAACACACTCGGAAGAATCAATATAAAAGACAGAATCATAAAAGTCGATGCATTCCCCATGGGTATCGATTACGAAAAGTTTTCTTCCGCATCAAAGGATCCGTCCGTGCAGAAAAGCGTAAAATACATAAAGCGCATCGTGGGCGACAGGAAAATCATTCTTTCGGTGGACAGGCTGGACTATACGAAAGGCATTTTGCAGAGGCTCAAATCGTTCGACAAATTTTTGGATACGTATCCGCAATACAGAGGCAAAGTCGTGATGATTCTCGTTGCCGTGCCTTCACGAACGCATGTGGAGCGGTATGCCCAATTGAAACGCGAAGTGGACGAAGCGGTGGGGAATATAAACGGGAAATACGGAGCAATCGACTGGATACCCGTGTGGTATATGTACAGATCGCTTCCTTTCAATAGGCTTGCAGGGCTTTACGTCGCATCGGACGTGGCACCGATTACGCCTCTTAGGGACGGAATGAACCTCATCGCAAAGGAATTCATAGCAACAAAAACTGACGGGAAAGGCGTGCTGATTCTCAGCGAAATGGCCGGTGCCGCAAAGGAGCTCGACGGTGCGATTATCATAAACCCCAACAACGAGGAAGAAATCGTGAAGGCACTGAAAGAGGCGCTTGAAATGCCCGTTAAAGAGCAGATAGAACGGAACAGGATGATGCAGAGGAGGCTTTCCCGCTACACGGTTGTAAAATGGGCTGAAGACTTCATGAAAATGTTGAAAGAAGTGAAAGACATGCAGAAAAATTACCTTTCCAAGCAGATTACGGAGGAAGTCGAGCGGGAAATCGTGCAGAAATTTAACGAAAGCAAGGAGAAACTTTTGCTGCTTGATTACGATGGCACGCTCATTCCGTTTGCATCAAAGCCCGGCTACGCAAAACCGGACAGAGGCTTGATCCGTTTGCTGAAAACGCTCTCCGAAAAGGCAACGGTTGTAATTGCGAGCGGCAGGGACAGATACACACTTAGCGACTGGTTCGGAAAGCTTAACGTGGGGCTCGTTGCAGAGCACGGCGTCTGGATAAAGGATGCGGGCGATACGTGGCGGCAGATTGCGCCTCTTGATAACAAATGGAAAGAGGAAATACGCCCGATACTCGAATTCTACACGGACAGAACGCCCGGCTCTTTCATAGAGGAAAAAGACTATTCGCTCGTGTGGCATTACAGGAACGTGCAGAAAGAACTCGCCATGACAAGGGTCGGCGAAATAAAGAGTGTGCTTACCAACATCGCAATGAATCTCGGCATAGAAATCCTTGACGGAAACAAAGTGATAGAGTTCAAGAACATAGGTGTGAACAAAGGCAGTGCGGCAATGCACTGGATAAGGCGTAAAAATTGGGACTTTATCCTTGCCGGCGGAGACGACGTAACGGACGAAGACTTATTCGAAGTGCTTCCCAAAGATGCCTATTCGATAAAGGTGCGAAGAGGCGTTTCGAAGGCACGCTTCGACGTGGACTCTTACAAAAAGTTTCGCTCGATTTTAAAGAAGATAGCGGAGGGCAAGGCGGGTTAAATTACCCCGACCCGCTTCCCCGCTCTTTCGAAAATCTCAAGCGCTCTGTCTATCTGCTCTTCCGTGTGCGTTGCTATGTAGCTTGTCCTGAGCAATGATTCCGTCGGTTGCACGGCAGGCGGCAGCACCGGATTGCAGTAAACGCCCATTTCAAACAGCGTTTTCCACATCATTACGGTTTTCAGCCTGTCCCTTATGTAAACTGGTATTATCGGCGTGTTGCTCGTCCCTATGTCAAATCCGAGCGATTTCAGCCCTTTTCTCATTCTGTCCGATATTTTCCAGAGGTGTTCCATGCGCTCAGGCTCTCTTTGCATGATTTCGAGTGATTTCAGTGCCGCGCCGGCGTTTGCGGGCGACATGCTTGCGCTGAATATAAACGAACGTGCGTAATGCTTCACGTAAAAAACGGTGTCTTCGTCGGCTGCCATAAACCCTCCGAGGCTTCCGAACGATTTGCTGAACGTGCCCATGATGATGTCTACGTCTTTGTCCATTCCGAAGTAATTTGCCGTTCCCCTTCCGTTTTTGCCCATCACACCGATTCCGTGCGCATCGTCAACCATCACCCGTGCGCCGTGCTTTTTGGCCGCTTCCATAATCTCCGGCAAAAGTGCGATATCACCTGCCATGGAGTAAACGCCGTCCACAACAATGAGTTTTCCGGCATCTTCCGGCGCATTTTCCAAAACCCTGTTCAGATCGTTCATATCGTTATGCTTGTAGCGCAGCATCGAACCGTAGGACATTTTTATTCCGTCTATGATCGATGCGTGATCTTCCTTATCCGTAATCGCAACGTCGCTTCTTCCTATGATTGACGAGAGAATGCCCACATTCGCCTGATAACCGGTGGAAAATACGAGCGCCGCCTCCCTGTTTAAAAATTCCGCGAGTTTTTCCTCAAGTTCTATGTGGATTGCAAGCGTGCCGTTCATAAAGCGCGAGCCCGTTGTGCTCGTTCCGTACTTTTCGACTGCCTCTATTGCGGCCTTTTTTACTTCCGGGTGAGTGGAAAGCCCCAAATAGTTGTTCGAGCCGAGCATGATGAGTTTTCTTCCGTTTATCTCGACTTCCGTGCCCTCCGTTTTTTCGAGGGGCAAAAAGAACGGGTAGTATCCGCCCTTTATCGCT
>JALSNB010000110.1 GCA_026987225.1 Caldisericaceae bacterium | reverse complement strand
CGTTGTAAATTGCACAAATGTTTATTTTTCGATTGGTTTATTTTTTGTTATAATTCTGTTATGAATAGATCAGAGGAGGCGAATATGGATTTAAAAGAGTATATTAGAAGTATCCCGGATTTTCCGCAGAAGGGGATTCTGTTCAGGGACATAACACCTTTGCTTTCGGATGGGGAGGCGTTTAAATTTGCCGTAAAGAAGATTGCCGAGCATTTCAAAGGTATGGGAGTTGAAAAGGTGGCAGGTGTTGAAGCGAGAGGATTTATCATAGGTGCGCCTGTTGCCGCAGAACTCGGTGTGGGATTTGTCCCCATAAGAAAGCCGGGCAAACTTCCTTTTGATGTTGTGAGGAAAGAGTACCAACTTGAATACGGCATGTCTATCTTGGAAGTGCATAAGGATGCCGTGAAAAAAGGTGAGAAAGTGCTCATGATAGACGATTTGCTTGCAACCGGAGGGACGGCAAAGGCAGCATCCGAACTCATAGAGAGTTTGGGAGGCAGTATCGTCGGATGGGGCTTTATCATCGTATTGAAGAGTCTGAAAGGAGAGGAGAAGCTCAAAAATTACGACGTATTTTCGTTGATTGACTTCGAATAGGTTGGAAGAAAGCAGATTATTTAACGAATTGATAAGCAGGATCTCCTCTGACCTCAGCGCAGAGGAGATTTCTTTAGTAAAAAAGGCATACCTCTTTGCGAAAGAAGCGCACAAAGGGCAAATGAGAGAGTCCGAAGAGCCCTACATCGTGCATCCGCTTAACGTTGCCCTGATACTCACGAATATCCATGTGGACTGGGAGACGTATGCCGCGGCACTCCTTCACGACGTATTGGAGGATACGGACACGGCTCCTGAAACATTGAAAGAGCAATTCGGAGAAAACGTGCTCTTTTTGGTTCAGGGCGTTACGAAACTCAAGCATATCAGAAATGTTTCCGTTGAAGAAGCAAAATTGGAAAATCTCAGGCGCATGCTCCTTGCAATGGCGTCAGACGTGCGTGTCGTGCTGATTAAACTTGCGGACAGGCTTCACAACATGCGGACGCTCAGCGTTTTTCCGCCGGACAAGCAGCAGAGAATTGCGCGGGAAACGATGGATATATACGTGCCGCTTGCCCACAGGCTCGGAATGTATACGATAAAGTGGGAACTCGAAGATCTGAGTTTCAGGTACCTTGATGCTGACAGCTATTACGAACTTGCAAGAAAAGTGGCAAAGAAGCGCAGGGAGCGTGAAGCGTACATAAAGGAAGTGATAAAAGAACTTCAGAACTTAATGGAAGAGAACCATATCAAAGCGGAAGTTTCCGGCAGGCCTAAGAACCTTTACAGCATATACAGAAAAATGAAACGGGACAACAAAACGTTTGAAGAAATATACGATCTGACGGCGGTGCGCATTATCGTGCTTGATATTCCGACATGCTATCAGGTGCTTGGCATAGTGAACAACTACTATACGCCCGTTCCCGGAAGGATAAAGGATTATATCGCAATGCCGAAACCGAATCTTTACCAATCTTTGCATACAACCGTGATAACGAAAAACGGTGAGCCTATGGAAATTCAGATTAGAACACGTGCCATGCACAAACAGGACGAAATCGGCATAGCGGCACATTGGAAGTATAAAGAAGGCATCAAAATAGACGAACGGTACGAGAAAAAGCTTGTGTGGCTCAGACAACTGTTGGACTGGCAGAAAGAGGTGCGTTCCACAAAAGAATTTGTCGAAAGAGTAAAAACGGATCTGTTCAACGAAGAGGTGCTCGTATTCACACCTAAGGGCGAAGTAATAGCACTTCCCGTTGGTGCAACGCCCGTGGATTTTGCATACAGAATTCATACGGAAGTAGGCAACAGGTGTATAGGCGCCCGTGTGAACGGACGTATCGTGCCGTTGGACACGCAACTCAAAACGGGTGATAGGGTTGAAATTATTACTTCCAAAACGGAACGTGCCCCCAATGCGGACTGGCTGAAATTCGTTAAGACGGCTTCCGCCCGCTCCAAAATAAAATCTTATCTGCGTAAACAGGAGCGTGCAAGGGAAGAAGTTAAAAAAGAGAAAACGGAAGAGTCCGTTGAAAGCAAAACAAAGGTTATTCCTCATAAGAAACAGATTCAACCGAAAGAGGAAACCGTTTTCTTCCCTGTCGTTCCGGAAGTGAGGGGGGTAAAAATTTCGATTGCAAGATGCTGCAATCCCGCTTATCCGGACAAAATAGTAGGTTATGTGACGCGGGGCAGAGGTATAAAGATTCATCGGACGGATTGCCCCAACGTAAAAGCGATACTGAAAAGGGGAGGAAAACTCCTTCATGCGGAATGGCGTGAAAGGAAGAAAGGCACGCTTTACGTATTTTTCAGGCTTACCGCATGGAACGTGCCCGGGATTTTGTATAAGCTTTCCGGTATTATGGCGGATAGGGGTATTAATCTTGAAAATTTCCACACGTCCGAGCGGAAGAACAAAAAGAAGCACGGTTATGTCCAGGTTTACATCAGGTTTTTCATTAGGCTGAAAAATCCTTCCCTTCTCTCTCCGATCGTGAAGGAAATCAGGCTTATACCGTATGTGATAAAAGTAAAATACAGCAAGAGGTGGGTTTATGAGGATAGTGGTGCAGAGAGTCCTGAGCGCGCAGGTGAAAATCGGTAGTAAAGACTATTCCGAAATAGGAAAAGGGCTTTTGGTTCTGTTAGGCGTGGAAAAGGGCGATTCTTTTGAAAATGCCGACTGGCTTGCAAAAAAGATCTGCAATCTGCGGATTTTTTCCGATTCGGACGGGAAAATGAACCTTTCGGTGAAAGATATTGGCGGGGAGGTATTGGTTGTTTCCCAATTTACGCTTGCATCGCATATTAAAAAAGGTAACAGGCCGTCATTCTCTAATGCGGCTCCGGAAAGCGAAGCCGTGCCGATATACGAACATTTTATTGAAAAGGTTAAAACGGAAATCGGTGATGTTAAAACGGGCGTATTCGGTGCGGATATGCAGATTTTACTTGTAAACGACGGGCCGGTTACGTTCATTCTTGAAAAATAACCAAAAGGAGGGAAAAATGGGGAAAACAATTTTTCTCGGTTACAGACGGGCGATTGGCATAATGGATATCCAGGGCATAGTAGACTACATGAAGAATAACGAACCTTTCGAAAGGGTTATTCTTGTTTCCGGGGCGGACCTTACCGAACCTGTAAAGAAATACATCGAAAAGTATCTGAAGCCTCTCGTTCCGGTTGAAGTGATTGTGGAAAAAAATTACGTGAAGAAAGCGAGGGAAATGGATCATTTTGGCGATAATGTGTGGGCCGTGAACCTCAACGAGTTCGGAGACAGGGCAATGTCGGAAGACGCGGATTGATATGCTTTCGACTGTTCATTTCGGGCTTTACCTTTCGCTTCTTCAATCGATTGCGCTGATTATAACGGCTGCGTTTATACTTGTTCAAACGCCTATTACACGTTTTCTGTTCAATCTGGATAAGTCTTTCAAAAAACAGCTTTTGCTCGGCGTATTCTTCGGGCTTATCTCAATAGCGGGCACGTATCTCGGCGAACCGGTGAACGGTGCGATAGCAAACGTGCGCGATATCGGTGCGATAAGCGGCGGTTTGTTCGGCGG
>JALSNB010000109.1 GCA_026987225.1 Caldisericaceae bacterium | reverse complement strand
AATACCTTCAATTCCAAGCTTACTAAAATTAAATATCCGATCAAACTGTTATCAGTGGTCTTTACTATTTGCGTAAAGCCACAAGGTGTATGTTTTTGGTGATAAATGCGCAGCCGCAATCTATTAAAAGCAATTTACAGTTTTCTGCAACTGCAGGTTGAATAAAGCGGTCTGCGCGAAACCAGATCGGATTTTGCTAAAACCTTTCTATTGCATTCTCCCTATCTCATATTCTTCCTGATTAAGCCATACACTTCGCATCCGGTTTAAAAGCTTTCGCGCTATTTTAATGATCGCTTTTTGCTTAGGCATCCTTTTTAAATAATCCATGTAGCTCGCCGTTAAAGCAGGATCCACCTTCACGGCCGACCAAGCCGATTCGATTATCCTGAATTTTAACAATTTATTCTGACGATGATTCAGACCTAAAACTCGTACTTTGGAACCTGACGATCTTACCGATGGAATGAGTCCCACATACGAGGCCAACTTATTTTCATTGGCAAAACGATGCATATCCATTATCTCGGCATAAAAAGTAAAGGCCGTTATTAAGCCCACTCCTGGAATTGTACGTAAGCGCTTAATTAATGGAAGGACAGCATACGTATTTCTTATTATCTTTAAAGTAGTTAAAATATCCTTTCGCCTCGATTTCAAATCCTTTATTAACTGATCCAGATAATAACGGTTTCCATCATTTTCTAATTCCAAATGCTCTAACCAATTAATGAAACGATTGGACCAACGATCCCCAACCTCCACAGGAATCTCAATTCCCAAATAATTTAAAAAGGACTTTATCCGTAGTTTTACCTTCTTATTCTCCTTACTCTGTAAGGCATATAAACGCGATATTTGACGGGTGGCGCTTTGTTCAGGGGTAGGCACATAAATCGGTTTGAGCGAATTATTTTCTAATTCCCGTGCTAACTTGCGCGAGTCTACGGCATCGTCTTTGTAACTTTTTTCTTTATTGCTCAGTGGTACGTCCCCAGGACTAACCACGATATTATGAAAACCCAATGCCTTCAATTCGTAGTGCAACCAATAACCGCTAAAGCCTGCTTCGTAAACGGAAAAATAATGTCCGCCTGGATAATTTCTCTTTAATAGCTTTTGAAGTTTCTCGGCGTCCGGCTTCATAGTAAAGGTTTTTAGTTCCATCCCATTTAACCTGATTGTGACAGTCCAACTTTTTTTATGGACATCGATTCCAATAAAAAAAATTTGTCCTTCAAAATTTACCTTATTACTTTGGTGTAATCGTTTCATTTTGGCATCCTTTCTTTTTTGATGGTACTTGAATGATCAAATATAAGAAAGGATGCCTTATTTGTAAAAGACCCACGTTACAGCATTTTTACCCTTTTCCGGCGTTAATTAATTTATTTTTACTTTTTAGAACTTGTCAAGGGCCTCATTTGGAAGCTTCCTGTTTGTACCTTGACAAGTTCTAAAAAGTAAATACCTTTGTACAAAGCCGGAAAAGGGCGGCCCGCGATATAGGGCCCCGATTACTGCTGACTTTTAAACATAACACCTATTTCCCATTCAATCCAATTCATCCGACCCAATTCGCCTTTTTACAGGCTTGCAATGGCCTGATCCAGTTTATCCAATAAAAAATTAACCTCGCCTTCACTGATGACGGTGGGAGGCAAAAAGCGCAAATAAGGTCCTGTGGATAAGCTGGCTTTGACACCCAATTGCCTTAAATTTTTTTGCACTTTGGCCACATTCTCAGGCGAACCTAAAGAAAGGGCCACCATTAATCCCCGGCCGTGCGGATCGCTGACGATTTCATATTTGTTTTCAAGCCTTTTAAATCCTTCCATCATTTGCCGTGCGCGTTCTACCACATTTCCCGTAACATCCCGCTCGCGCATTTGCCGCGTGGCAATCAGGGCCGCAGTCATGGCCATGGGATTGCCCCCGAACGTGGAACCGTCGTACCCGTATTGCATGGCGGCACTGATTTCCTTTTTGGTAACCACGGCCGTAACCGGATAGCCGCCGCCAAAAGATTTCCCGATGACCATGATGTCCGGTACCACGTTGTAACTCATGCAGGCAAACCAGTCGCCTTTTTTTACTGCCGTGCGCCCGAAGCCGGCTTGCACTTCATCATCAATGATAACCAGCTCTTTTTCTTTAGCCAATGCCCATAAAGCATCGACAAATTCCTGCGTGGCCGGCCGATTGCCCGCTTCTTCGCCCTGTACCATTTCCAAAATAATAATTTTTGCTCCGCTTTTTTCCACCAGATTTCTTACGCTGTCGATGTTGTTAAATTCGGCAAAAAAGACCCAATCCAGATTGTGCAAACCGAACGGCCGGCGATATTTTTCGTTCCAGGTAACAGCCACGGCTCCATGCGTACGCCCGTGAAAGCTGTTTTTAAAGGCAATCACTTTGGTGGTTCCGGTGTACGCTTTGGCGATTTTAAGCGCTTTGTCCACCGCTTCGCCGCCTGAATTTTGCCAGTAAAACTGCGTTAGTCCTTTGGGCATCATGGTGTGTATTTCTTTCAGGAATCGCGTACGGGCAATCTGGATGCGATCTTCTTTCATCGAGATTAAGGTGCTGGCCTGATTGTACAAACCGCGGGCGATTTCCTCGTTGGCCATGCCCAGATTCGTGGCGCTGTAATTGCTGTCCGTGTCCAAATACCATGTGCCCTTGGTATCCATAATCCAGCAACCGTCACCTTTGACGGGGACAATGTCTTCTTCCGGATGAGAAACCGGTATCTTGTAACGATGATGCAGTTCTACGGCCTCGGCCGTGGATATTTCCGAAAGTTCCAGTTGTTCGATTATTTGTTGCAACGCTTCACGTTCCAACAAAGCTTTGTCCAAGTAGTCCGCTACAAATTGAGCCTGGCTTTCGTTAATCGGGCTGCGCAAAGATGGCAACTGGGCTTGCAGATGTTCTTTGTGTGCCCGGGCCTTTTCTCCTAAAACATTTTCCAGAACTTCGAAAATGCGTTCCGGTGTGGCATTGGTGCGTTCCGGGTGAACGGCTCGATCGTAGATAAGAGCTTTTTTTAAACGTTCCATGTTTTTCTCCCCGTTTAAATGGTTTCGGTTTTTAGACGGAATTATGGTAAATAATAAAAATACATCTTGTTGTGATATTATGCACCAAAACTGCATTTAATCGTAATTTACATGAATAGTTTTTCGCCGTTTTTACTTGTAAAGGAGTGAAAGGGATAAATTTTTGGAACGGATGGCACAAAGAGCTGCAGACGGCAATATGTCGAGAATAACGGATTAATGTTTGTTCTCTTTATTGTGTCCCTGTTTTACGGCTAAAATATAGAAATCGGATCAGAGCAAAACCAATCCAAGAAGAAATTTAAAGGTTGAACTTGCATTAAAAATTTTAAATTTGTATTCTTTGTCATCATAAAACCGCAAGTGATAAACGAAGAAAAATCGGCGTTGCGATGGAGAAATTCTTAACCGTATTGTGTACGTTTCCCAAGGCTAATCTTGCACAGGAAACAGCCGAAACTTTGCTCAGGGAAAAATTGGTTGCCTGTTGCAATATCGTTCCGAACATCACCTCCATTTACGTTTGGCAGGGAGAAATCCAGCACGATTCGGAAGTTTTAATGCTTATGAAAACCGAGCAAACGCGATTCGACCAACTGGAAAAAC
>JALSNB010000108.1 GCA_026987225.1 Caldisericaceae bacterium | reverse complement strand
AAGACAAACTTATATTTGATGTTAGCCATCAAGTTTATACGCATAAAATTATTACGAGCAGAAAAGACAAATTTCACACCTTACGCCAATATGGCGGGATAAGCGGATATGCAAATCCCGCCGAAAGTGAGTTTGATACTTTTATAGCCGGACATGCCTCCACATCACTTGCGCTTGCTCTCGGATTTGTTGAGTCGAGAAAGGTGAAAAAGGAAAATTACGAAGTTATTGCGCTCATTGGTGATGGTGCATTTACTGCAGGGGAAGCGTACGAAGGATTGAATAACCTTGGTAGATTAAAAGAAAAAGTCGTGATTGTTCTTAATGATAATGAGATGTCAATATCGAAAAATGTAGGGGCGATGTCTCAATACTTTTCCAAACTCAGGGCTTCATCTTTTTACCAGAAAATTAAATCGAGAATACCAAAAACGACTTTTGGCAGCAAAATAAAACTTGTAGTTAAAGAATTGGTTTTGCCGGTTGTGTTTTTTGAAGAATTGGGCTTTACTTATCTAGGCCCTGTGGACGGACACGATATTAAGTCTTTGATAAGCATGTTTAAACGTACGAAAAATATAAATTATCCCGTAATCGTGCACGTTGTTACAAAAAAGGGGAAAGGATATAAATTTGCTGAAGAAAATCCGACTAAATTTCATAGTGCACATCCGTTTTTCATAGAGAGTGGGAAAGCGAAAGCTGTATCTGATAAAAAAACTTTTTCGGAAGTTTTCGGTGAATCTCTTGTTTCCATAGGCCAAAAAAATAAAAACGTTTTTGTTATTACTGCTGCTATGCCGGACGGAACTAAAACATCGAAATTTGCTGCCGAATTTCCGGATAGATTTCTTGATGTGGGTATTGCCGAGCAGTGTGCTGTAACTGCCGGAGCGGCTATGGCAAAAGACGGATTAAAACCTATTGTCGCTATATATTCAACGTTTATTCAACGGGCATTTGATCAGCTTGTTCATGATGTGGGAATTTTGGATCTTCCGGTTATCTTTGCACTTGATAGAGCCGGTATTGTTTCACAGGACGGTCCTACACATCAGGGTATTTTCGATCTTTCGTTTATGCGATTAATTCCGAATTTTGTGGTAATGGCACCTAAGGATGCCGCCGAACTTAGGGCAATGCTTGAATTTGCACTTACATGCAATCATCCGGTTTCCATAAGGTACCCGAAGGATTATGCAGATGGCAAGGATAAGGAAGAACTTATTCACCCGATTGAAATGGGCAAAGGCATTCTTGTGCAGTCCGGAAAGGATTTGCTTATAATTTCCATAGGAGTTATGTACTGGCCTGCCTTACAAGCTGCTAAATTGCTTGAAAGCAAAGGTATTTCCGTTGGGCTTATAAACGCACGTTTTGTTAAACCGCTCGATGAGAAGCTTATCTTTGAAGAGGCTATGAAGGCAAAAAGAGTTTTAACTGTTGAAGATAATACCGTATTAGGTGGCTTCGGTTCTGCAGTTAAAGAAGTCTTAGCAGATAAAGATGTTTTGGTTCGATCCATCGGTATTAAAGATTTTTTCCCTGAACAAGGTGAAAGAAAAGAATTACTTAAAAAATATGGTTTGTCTGCAGAACACATAGCCAGTGTCGGAGAGGACGTTGTCAAAAAAAAGGCTTGATCAGGCGATTGTCGAAAGGGGATTGTTAAAAAGTCGATCTGAAGCAAAAAGATTCATCATCGAAGGAAAAGTTCTGATTAATAATATAGTTGCGAACAAAGCGAATATTTTGGTTGAAGACAAAGATAAAATATCACTGAAGGAGCCCAAAAAATTTGTTAGCAGAGGTGGTTTAAAGTTAGAAAAGGCACTGGATACATTTGAAGTTGACGTAAAAGGCAAAATTACTGCCGATATAGGAGCATCTACAGGTGGTTTTACTGACTGCTTGCTTAAAAGAGGAGCAAATAAAGTATATGCAGTTGATGTGGGATACGGGCAAATCGATCTTTCTTTGAGAAATAACCCACGCGTAGTATTGCTTGAGAGAACGAACGCGCGTTATCTTACAAAAAAAGAAATTCCTGATTTGCTCGAGCTCGTTGTTATAGACGTATCTTTCATATCGATCTTAAAGATTTTACCTGCAATATCCAAACTTATATCTCCGGATGCAGATATTGTTTCTTTAATCAAACCGCAATTCGAAGGCAAAAGGGAATATTTGAAAAAGGGAATTGTTAAAGACAAAGCTTTACATTTGGAAATCCTGAAAAATTTAATTGAAGAAATTTCCTCTTTGGGTTTTATAGTGACAGATGCGACATTTTCTCCGATTAAAGGAGGGAAAGGCAATATTGAATTTCTGTTTCACATTAAGAGAAACGGAAAACTTGTAAAATTTGACACAATTCGTAAAATAGTTAATGACGCATGGGAAAAATTATGAAGATCGGTATATTCTACTTAAATAACGGAACAATTAAAGAAACTGCAAACGAGCTTGCTTCTTTTTTGCGAAAAAAAGGTGTGGAAGTGCTATTTGGCTCTGATATTCTAAACAGCAAGGATTCGGAGCAAACTATTATCATGAGTCTTGGCGGTGACGGAACATTTCTTAGAGCTGCGCATATAGGATTGAAAATGGATGTTCCCGTAATAGGTGTAAATCTTGGTAATTTGGGTTTTCTTACAGATGTTGAAGCAAGGGATCTTTTCGATGCGGCAGAAGAGGTGTTAAAAGGAACGTTCTTTATAGAAAAGAGAATGACATTGAAAATGACCTATTTCAGCGAGGAATCGGATGAAAAAGAATTTGTTGCTATTAATGACTTTGTTATTCAAAGAGATATTAAAGGAGAGATTTTAAGTACTGAGGTGTTTGTGAACGGCATGAATTCGGGTAACTTTCGTTCCGATGGCATGGTTATTTCCACTCCCACTGGTTCAACGGCTTATTCACTGTCACTTGGCGGGCCTATAATAAGTCCTCTTTCCGATGTTTATTTATTAACGTTTATTGCTCCTCACAAACTGACTGCGAGACCCGTTGTGTTTTCTAACAACGACAGGGTATCCGTCCGAATTGATTCGGATAATTTGCTTTATCTTCTCAGAGACGGTGAGGAAATTTTACATCTAAAGAAATTTGACAGACTTTTGTTTCAAAAAAATGAAAATTATTTGAAAATTCTGCATTTGAAAAACAAGAACTTTTTTGATGTATTAAATAAAAAATTCGGATGGGGGTATGGTTAGATGCTTCTTGGCCTATTGCTTTCGAATTTTGCTATTGCCAAGAAAATCGAACTTTCATTTGATTCTAATCTTGTTATAATAACAGGTGAAACTGGTGCAGGAAAAACTGTTATAATGAAGGCTCTTTCCGCTGCATGCGGAGGTTCCGTAACATCTGACGTAATTCGTTCAAATACTGAAAAAGCTCAAGTTGAGGCAAGTTTTTCATTAAATGAGGAAAACAAAGCAAAATCTGTTTTAAAAAACTATGATTTATTGGAAGGGGATAACATTGTTATTCTTACGAGAACGATACGTAGAAATAGGACTAAGGCCGGTATAAACGGGCATTTCGTTCCGTTAAAAATTCTTCAGGATGTGGGGCGCTCCCTTGTGGATATGCATGGGCAGCATGAAGTTCAGTCTCTACTTAACGAAAATAATCATATTGATATACTTGACAGGTTTGGTG
>JALSNB010000107.1 GCA_026987225.1 Caldisericaceae bacterium | reverse complement strand
ACCTCCGTTTCATTTAAGTATTCTAATCGATACGTCTTGAAAATGCAATAAAGAAAATATCGATTTTATTCTTTCCGTAAACGGCTTTAACGACTTCATGCGCAGTGCTGCCGGTTGTAAAAACATCGTCCACTATAACCATGGGCCCCTCGGGACTACCTTTTACAGAAAAAGCACCTTTTACATTGGCAATTCTTCCGGTTCGTGAAAGCCCTACCTGTTTTTCGGTTTCTTTAACCTTCTTTATCCCGTCAAAGAGTTTTGCGCCAAGCATCTCGGATAGATGCAAAGCGATAAGGCGGGATTGATTAAACCCGCGCTTTTTAAGTTCTCTTAGAGACATAGGAACATATCCCACGGTTTTAACTTCTATGTTTTCCTTTTGCATAAAGTTGCAAATCGTTTTTGCAACATAGCTTGCAAGAACCTTTCTCTTACCAAACTTTAATAACTTTACGATTTCCGAAACAGTCTCGCCATACCTAAAAACAGCATAAAAATGCTTTTTGCCGGTGTGCTCTATCAAAGGATAATTCAGAAATTCCATACGTGATTCGCATTCCGCACAGATTACACCGCTTCGTATACGTTTACCGCAAATTAAGCAATGAGGAGGAAAAATAATGTCAAGAATCGCGTCGGTCAAGGAATTTTTTCCTGAACAGTTCAAAATTTTCTTCCGCCTTTTTTTTAAATACCGTTGTTTCGGAACGCAAATGTTCTTCTATCTCGTCTCTGTGAGAAAAATTATAACGAAAAACTTCCATAAAATCATGCAAATTCAGATTTTCGTAACTGTCGATACTTTTTATTCCGGCCTCATCAGTTAGTGCCTTCACTTTGGGATCGTACGGCATTCCGATAAAAGCTCTGTGTTTTAAAATGGAAAAAAGTACAGAATGGTATCTCATTCCTACAACAAAGCTGCTCTTTTTCACTATATAAGGATACTGAGCAATCTTTTCCGGTATAACAAAATATGCCTTAAGTTCATCGGCAACCTCTTTTGCAAGTGCTCCGTCACGTGCGGGATAAAACGGAACCACAATAACAGGAAGCCCGGTTTCTTTTTGAATAGAACGCCCCACTGAAATTAACGTCTCTTTTTTAGGCATACGAATTGCCTTCCCGGGCGAGTAAAGAATAAAATTTTCAAAAGGGAGGAAAATTTCTTCTTCGTCATCGAATAAAAAAGCAACATCTGCGGTAACAAAGAGGTTTTTATTGGTTACTCCGCTTTCACGAAGAACATTTTCAGAATATTTATCCCTGACCGTTATAAAATCAGCATTATTAAGCACGTATCGCAAAAGGAGTTTTGAAAGCGATTTGTTTATCGGGCCTATGCCCTGTGCAAAACACACGCTTTTCTTATGAAACTTTTCGGATAAAAAAAGAATGGACAGATAATAAACGATACTTTTCATGCTCGTTTTATCCTGCAAAAGCCCGCCGCCTCCGTTTAAAACAATATCGGAGCTCCAAATCGCCTTAACAACATCCTTGAAATGACTTCTTGAAAATTCATGGCAAACTGCAGGATTTTTGACAAGAGAAAACACGTTTAACCCTAATCTTTCAAAACGCCTTTTCATTACTGCAAAAATCGCTTCGTCTCCGAAATTCCCGAATCCGAAATAGCCGCTCAAAAGGATATTTTTGATTTTACCCAAGCAGTTCCCCTTCCCTAAGATGCATACCGTTAATAAAATCTTTTGCGCTGATTCTCTTTTTTCCTTCGAGTTGTACTTCAAAAATTTTCAGGGCACCTTTTCCGCAGGAAACCGTAAAATATTCCTTAAAAACGGATATGACTCTGCCAAAGGATTCAACATTTACGTCTTTTTCGGGAAAACACCGAAATATTTTTAACCTCTTTCCTCTAAAAGAGGTTTGTGCGGCAGGTCTCGGATAAAGAGCTCTCACTTTGTTATAAATTTTAACGGCACTTTCGCTCCAATCTATTATCTCGTCGTCTTTCGTAATTTTCTTTGCATAAGAGCCTTTCCCTTCTTGTTTTTTTCCGATACATCCGTTCTCTTCGATAATTTTAATTGCCTCTTTGAGAAGTTTCGTTCCTTTACGGATCACTTTTTTTTCAACGTCTTCCCTGGTGTCCGCAAAATCGATTTCGAACGGTTCCGAAACAATAATATCACCTCTATCGAGCCGCTTCGAAACTTTTATAATGCAAACAGCAGAACTGCTTACTCCGTCCATAATCTGCCTTTCTATGGGTGCGGCACCTCTGTATAGGGGAAGTTTTGAAGGATGCAAATTAATTGCACACTTTGGTATGGAGAGCAGGCTTTCCGGAATAATTTTGCCGTAAGACACTACCACGAAAAGATTTGGATTAAGGTTTTTTATCCATTCTTCCGCTCTTTCGTCCAATGTACCGGTTGCAAGAGCAGGTATGCCGAACCGCTCCGATGCAACCCGCACTGGATTAGGGAGAAGTTTTTTGCCCCTGTTTTTACGTTTGTCTGGAGAAGTAATAACACCTACTGTTTGCTCCTTTACGGCTTCAAGAAATGGCACTGAAAATTCGGAAGAGCCAAAAAAAACAATTCTCATTGGTTTTTAAATCTCTCCACAAGTTTATCGGGAAGCTCGTATCCCTCCTCTATTTCTAATTTGCTTATATCATCTATATAATCGGTAAACAAAATGCCTTTAAGGTGATCTATCTCGTGCTGGATAACGCGCGCCTTCAACCCTTTTGCATTTATGGTTATCTTTTTTCCTTTCAGGTTAAGCGCGGTGACGACAATTTCTTCCGCCCTTGCAACAGGTCCGAATATTCCGGGAACGGAAAGGCATCCTTCCTCACCGATTTCCTTACCTTTTTTCTCCAAAATCTTAGGATTAATCAAAACGCCACGTTCGTCGTCAAGCTCGTAAACAAACAATGCAATCGATATACCTACTTGCGGAGCGGCAAGCCCTATTCCTTGCGGAACGTTCGTATGCATTATCTTAAACATTTCATCGGTTAAATTTACTATATCCTTATCGATCGATTTTATACTCTTCGCTTTTTTCCTTAAAACAGGATTTCCGTAGGTTATCACTTTCATATTTTAATACTCCCTTCACGTAAAATTTTGGCATTGCCATTAGTGCAATCAACAACAGTAGATGCAACACCGCTCATTTTTATATTATAGCGAAATTTGAGATAGTACACATTCCTTGAAAAAGTTTTTAATATATCTTCTTCACTTTCAAGCGGCAACTTCCCTGAGATATTCGCACTCGTTGCAACAAGGGGAAATTTTAGAACGGAAAGAAATTCCAGAAGTTCAACAAAATCCGGAATACGTATGCCAAGCGTTTTTCCGTATCGAACCGGCGTCGTATAAATCTCTTCTTTTGCAGGAAGAATACATGTAATAGCGCCCGGAAAATGAGCCTTTATAATCTCCAATGCCTTTTTACTTACAAGCACATATTCAAACAGTTTGCTTACGGAATGAACAAGAACGGACACAGGTTTGTCATACGGGCGTTTTTTTAAATCGAAAAGTTTTTTTACGGATTGCCTGTCAAAACCGTTCGCTCCGATTCCCATAACGGTATCCGTTTTAAATGCAATTATTCCGCCTTCTTTTAAAACGGAAATTGCCTTTTCAAATTCCTTTCTCATTTAACTCCTTTTACAAAGCGCACTCTGTTTGA
>JALSNB010000106.1 GCA_026987225.1 Caldisericaceae bacterium | reverse complement strand
AAAAGAAAACACTTTTATTTTTTCGAATCTTTCGGTAAAATGTGCAAAGAGGTGATGAAAATGAAGATCGGAGTGATTTCGGATTTGCACGGCTCGTTTGACGACGTAAAAAACGCCCTTGACAGGCTTAAAAACGAGAATGTCGATATTGTAATATGCGCCGGCGATTTGCTGTACAATGGCCCGAGAAACCCCATTCCGCAGAGTTATAACCCCGGAGGCGTTGCCGATCTACTGAACAATTTCGGCAAAAGAATGATTATCGTAAGGGGAAACTGCGACGCGGAAGTGGATCAGCTCGCAATCAAATACCCCGTTTTGGGAGACACCGCCTACTTATATGCGGACGGGATTTTTATCGTGATAACGCACGGCCACAGAGTGGAGAGTTTTGAAAAATTCGGAAAGGAAAACGGTGCGGATATCGTGATAAGCGGGCATACGCACATCCCTGTGATGGAAAACTTCGATTGGGGCGTGCACCTCAACCCGGGTTCGGTGACATTCCCAAAGGGCGGCTCGAAAAAGAGTTATGCAATCATAGATATCGCAAACGGCGAATACAAAATAAAGATAAAGGAGATATAGATGATAATAAGTGTTGCAAACCAAAAAGGCGGAGTAGGGAAAACGACAACCGCTGTAAACGTTGCGGCAGGCCTTGCAAAAAAAGGAAAACGCACGTTGCTTATTGACGTCGATCCGCAGTGCAATGCGACATCGATGTTTTTCGAACCCGAAGAAACGGAAGACTCGATTTTCCCGCTTTTTACCGAGAAAAATTTTGATATTACGGGCATAATAAAGGAAACGAAAATCCCGAATCTCTTTGCCGCACCGTCCACAATTCACCTTGCAAAAGTGGAAAGGATCCTTGCAGGGGAGATGGACGCACCGCTGAAACTGAAAAAAATCCTTTCGAACGTAAAAAACGCATTCGAATACATCGTAATAGATACGCCTCCGTCGCTCGGACTGCTCACCGTAAACGCACTCGTTGCGTCGGACTATATTCTCATTCCGATAACCCCGTCGCCGTGGGCAATGGAAGGCGTGCAGGACTTTCTCGACACGTTCAAAGGCGTAAAGGAAACGTTCAACGAAAACCTTTCCATACTCGGAGTAATCATTACGATGTTCGATCCGCGCACCGTGCTTGCAAGAGATGCGGTGAATCAGATAAAAGCGATGTTCGAAGAACTCGTTTTCAGCGAAGCAATACACAGAAACGTGCGGCTTGAAGAGAGCCCCGCATACGGAGAGGACATTTTTACATTCGCCCCGAACTCAACGGGCGCAAAGTCCTATGAAAAAATCGTAGAGGAGGTTATAAAACGTGCCGAAAGAAAAGAAAGGACTGCCTAAAAATTTCGCTTCACGATACAAACACGATTACATAGAAGAATTGGTGAACGAAAAAATCGTTTACAAGGTAAAAGAGATCGATGTAAAAAAGATAAAGCCGGATACGAATCAACCGAGAAAACTCTTTGATGAAAATTCGTTGAAAGAGCTCGCAAGCAGCATAAAGGAAAAGGGCGTGCTCGAACCGATTTTAGTGCGAAAAGAGGGCGGGATATTCGTTATCATATCCGGAGAAAGAAGGTGGCGCGCAAGCATTTTGGCAGGTAAAAAAACGATCCCTGCAATCGAGCTTTCCGTTTATAAAGAAAAAGAGATAAAAGAGATTCAGATCATAGAAAACCTCCAGAGAAAAGATATCACTCCCATAGAACGTGCAAAAGTGATCAAAGAATATCTCGAACCGGTAAGCGACGGAAGAAAAATAAAAACACTTCTCATAAATTACAGAATGGGGAGGAGAGTGCCGGAAAATTTTGCGCACACAGTGAGCGCACTGTGCAAAATGATCGGAAAAAGCCCGATAACACTGGAGAGATGGGTATCCTTGCTCGACTTGCCGGAAGAACTGCAGAAAAAAATTGACGATCCGAATTCGCCGATTACGGCACGCCACATCGAACAGCTTCTAAAAATAAGCGACGTAAAAACGATGATGGAAGTCGCAAAAAGAATAGAGGAAGAAAACCTCTCCTCCGAGGAAGTAAAGAAAATCGTAAAAAAGAGTCAAAAGAAAAAGGATGTATTTGAAAAAATCATGAAAGAGATAGAAAAAATAAAACGGATAAAGGATAAAGAAAAAGTAAAACACGGGCTTATCGAATTAAAGGAATTTATCGATAATTTGCTGAAGGCAATGGAAGAAAGATAAGCGCTCAGTAGAGAAGTGCGGAAAGGGTTCTGCAGGTTTCCTCTATTTGGCGTCTGTTCAAAAGATGCGTTTTCCGCTCGTAAATAAAACGGATGGCATCGTCCAAAGAAGCCGTATAAAAATCGAAGCCGTTCATCACTCTATGCACGGCATTTACAGTTGCAAAAGGAAAAACGGTTATGCACTTTACGGAAATTTCTTTCGGAACAAGACTGTTAACTGCGCGGCATTTTGAAAATATTTCGTTTTCAAATTTCTTGGAAGCATCTTTTTGAGCATAAAGCATGCCTTTATTACCTTTCACGGAAATTGCAAACACGCCTGTTTTTCCGATAACGGCAAAATTCAAATAGCCGAAATCAGTGAGAAGTCCGTATAAAATGCAGTAATCTCCGCCAAGATATTTTTCAAAATAGTTTTTTGCAATAAGTTCCGCTTCGAGTTCTTCTTTCTTTTCCGAAAGCGCCTTTTCCGTTTCCTCTTTAATGCGTTTCATCCGCCTGAAATAAAACCCGCTGATAAATGCAACCGATGCGAGGCCGCCCAAACGGATAATCCCGATCCAAAGCCTCAGCATGGAAACTTTTCCGGCAAAACCTTTTACAATGAAAAATCCCCAGATCAAAGAAACGAGCAAAACAAATGCAAAAAGGTGCATTAACGCCTTTTCCGTTTTTTTCGCATAATCAAAACGTTTTTCCATTTTCTCTACTTCTTCCCTGAGAAAATTTCTTTGCGAGCTTATCATTTGTGCCATTTTTTTATTATAGCACAATATAAATCAAGTGGGGAATTCAACCCCTCTCAAGTTATTTCACTTTTATTTCGAATTCGCAGTAAGGTGCGCCGGTTGCAGCGCAGAGTGTCTCCTTTACGGAAACATCTTTTTCGAAAAAGCTCTCGTATAATCCTTGAAAAACGCCCTGAAGGAAAACGCATACCGGTTTATTACTCTTTTTGCCTCTTCTAACGTATGCCTGTGATTCGAAAGAGTTGTAAACCCTTACCTTTGCACCGTTATCATCACGTGAAAGTTCTTCCGCAATGCCCCAGCCGGTAAGCACGGAAATAACCGGAAACAGAATTTTTATAGCTTTTTCTTTATCATCTGTTTTTTTTCTATAAAACTCAAAAACTTCTTTAAAATACTCTTTTGAGGAAAGTCTTACGATAGGCGCCGCAAATTCTTCCAAGTCATAAAGAAATTCACTTCCGGAAAGAACAAAATCTCTTTTTGAACCTTTAAAAATTTTCAGTTCCCCGTTTTCAAGATAAACCTTCGGTTATTCTCCTAACTCCTTGCTTAAACCGTCCTTGTACCGATCAAAGAGTTTTTCAGCTTCATAAAATAACCCCTTTAATACATGTTTGCTATTATATTTTGCATCTCTTCGATGTCTTTTCTGCAAAGTTCTTTTTTCATTATAATATCTCTTGACAAAGACAAAAATACATCGAGAACATGAGGGTCGAATGTTTCTCCTTTCTCGCTTATCAT
>JALSNB010000105.1 GCA_026987225.1 Caldisericaceae bacterium | reverse complement strand
CCGCTGGCTTTAAATTTAAAAAGATTGATTTTCCGCTCGTAATGCCCTTCGATACGATTAATGCGTATTTTGACAAAGCGAGCGATACCGTTTGGAAATTGACGTGGGATCCCAATTCGAACTTTTATACGCTTTACTATTTTGGCGTAGATAACCTGAAAAACGGCATAATTACTTTAAAAAGCACGAATGATAATCCCGTAAAAGCGGGCAAAGTGTTTTCCGATGCGGCAAACATATATGCGGGTGTTGAAAACACACTATTTGAAATAAACAAAAAATTGCGAACTGTCAAAGAGATAAAGCTCCCTCCCGTTAAATTCGCCATAAGCAAAAATCTTGTTCCCCAAACGGATTGCGCCGAGCATTACATTATCGATATGTGCAAAATAGGAAATGATATTGCCATCACAAGAAACTGCACGAGTGCGATTCTGCTTTACGATATGAGGAGCGGAAAATTTTCATATTTGAAGCTTCCCGAGAGTTTTGGCAGTGTGAACAGGCTACTTGCCGACAATAGCAGAAACTTTCTTTTTGTTACGAATTTTTATTCCGGCGACGGAAGCCGCATGGTTGAAAACAGATTCGGTTATATCGATATGAGGACAAAAGACTTTTATATCTTCGATGCACCGGTTAAATATTTGCTTGAGTGCTGCGGAACAATTTACGGAATTACTCCGGGAGGAGGGTTTTTCGAAACGGGTAATGACTTTGAAAAAATCGAGTTTGTAAGCAGCAAAAGTTTGCACATCATCGCTTCGTATATTGCATCGAACAAAGGGCTCTGGTTCGTAGGAAGCGATATTCCTATCGATGATTCTTCGGGTGCATCGGGCGGATTCCGCGGAGGCTTTTCGAAACCTGTGGAATACGTCGGGCTTTATCTGCCTAACAGAGAAGTGATTGAAAAGCAATACCTGCCGCTTATCGAAGTTTATCCCACGTATCCTTACGGGGTGAAAAACAAAGCACCTCTCAAAGGAATTTCTTCTTTTGCGGAACTTTTTGTGAAAAATGACGGAACGGTTATCCTTGTGAGAGGTGGCTGTGATACGGTGGAGATAACACCGTGAAGCGTTGAGTTACCGTCCGAAACTTATGAATAGGGAGGCAAAATGAAAAAAGCCAAAGCGCTCGGAATTATTCTTATCTGTATTTTAGGTATTGTCCTGTTGTACGTGCGATTTATTCTGCCGTTTTCGTGCAATGACATTTTTGATTTGAAAAACCCTTTGACGGGTTTCGAATGCGTTCTTTCTTCTTATTATGCGGCCGGAAATGTGCCTGTTGATTTCACTATCGACAAATACGGCAACCTCTATGTTTTATCCCAAAACAATTTGCTTTCCGTTCCGAAAAAGTACGGAGACGAGGACAATTTTTATCCTTTTGTCAAAGTCAAAACGGGGTTTTCTTCGCCGGTATGCACTTTTATGCCGGTTAAGCGAATGAGTCTTGACAGCATTAAAAATGTTTTGTATTTTGTTTTGCCCGCATCTCAAAAGGAAAGCATTGTTTACAGACTGAAAGACGGCAAATGTGAAAAGGTTTTGCAAACAAGCGCTCCGGTGCTTTCCGTTGCCGCTATGAACGGCAATCTGCTTGTAACGACGCGCGATAATATTTTCGTATCTTTCGACGAAGGTAAATCGTTTGAAAACCTCACTGACAAACTCAAAACCTCGTCCGAAAAAGGTTCTTTTATCGTGGGAAGCGGATATGACAACGGCATGCATATGCTGTATTCTTTTACGGACCCGCCGAACGGCATTTACTATTTTTCATCGCCTTTTTTGAACCGTTCGGTAGTTTTCGGCACGGATTGCTTCAAAAATATCGATAATGCAAGGCAAGTTAGGTTTTTGTTCCGGAAAGTTACGGAAAGCGGCGTGATATTCAAAGAAATCCCGATAGAAAATAGCAAAGCGTGCTTCATTGAATTTCCGCTTACTCTTTCCGCATACGAACCTCCTTCAATGCCTCAATGCTATGTTACGAACGTGAAAGATTTACTCAACGGAAAAACAGGCGCTCATCGCATCGTAAACGCATCCGTGAAGAAATTAACCGTTCCCCGTGAAATTCACGTTATCTACGATGCGCTTTACTTTAAAAACCATCTGATATTCGCAACCGATAGCGGTATATGGACTTACAGTTTCACATTCGGAAAGTGGTATCAACATAAGGAATTGTTGTATTACCTTGCAAGCGGTTTCGATTTTTCCGTAAGAAAACTTGCAATTTACAACGGCAGATTGCTTTTTCTTGTCCTCTCTCCGAACGCTACGGGAATATACGGCGTTGGCTTAAAGAAATAATAGCAACTGTCCGGAAGAATTGAAAAATGTTCGTCAGGGCGGCCGGGCGCCAATCGTTTGTCCCGGTTTGTAAATTTTACGGGTAAGCGTTAAAATTGCCGTGAGGAAATAAAAAATGAAAAAAATTATAACTGCCGTTTTGCTTTTGCTGTTTTTAGCGGGCATCGTGCTATGGGGATTTAACACGAGAAGTAGGGTGATAACAACCTGCAAAGTAAAAAAGTTCTCTTATACGTACAATGTATTTTCTTACGACAACAGTATTGCAGATGCACTTCCTTTTGCAGAAAAAGTTGCGTTCTCAAGCGACGGGAAGTTCGTTTACGTTCTGACAGATGGCAAGTTATTGAGGTTTTCCCCCGATTTTTGCAAACCCAAACGGATACTTTCGCTTGAAGAGCTTTGCAAGGGACAGGTGCCCCGCTTCGGTGACGAGAGTTTTTATCACCTAACCGCAGGAGATAACGGCAAGCTGTTTCTCTGTGTCGGACAAACTGTTGCGGCTTCGAATGATTACGGAACCAATTGGCATTTTTACAAGCAGGATCTGTTTATAACCGCTTCTTGTTATATGAAATCCACTCGTTTTACGGGACTTGTGCTGGGCGGGATAGATACGAAATCATACGCAAATTCCACGGCATTGGAAATTTTCGATCCGTTCGGCGGTGTAAAAAAAGTGTTTGACAGGATTAACGGCGTCAATGCGATAGATACGTCTCACCTGTATCCTTCCGTAATCACTTCGGATAAAGCGGGCGATATATTTTTCTCGCTCGAAGGAGAAAGCGGCTACATCGGCTTTTTAAACATCAATCTGCCTGAAACGCTGTCCGATCCCTTTGCTCGTGACGTTGCCATTTTGTGCAGAAAAATCAATGCGATTGCAGTGTCGGGCGATGTTCTTTACGTGGGAACGAATCACGGTTTGTTCAAATTAAAACTCGACAAATTCAGGCAAACCGTCTCACAAAAATTGCAGGGCAAAAATAGAATTATGCATCGACTTTTAATTCCCGAAAAAGAGAATAGTTTTTACGTTTGCTCTTCGTTCAACGATTTCTGGAGTTATGGCAATTTTAAGAAAATCAGCGGAGATCTCGATATAGTCGGAATAGTTCCAAGCAGTGGCGCTCTTTTTGTTGCAACGAGAACGGAGTGGGTTTTTATGTTAATTGAAAACGGCAGAAAAACTTCAGATAAATTTTTCCGAATAGGAAATTGCTGGAAAGGCTACTATGCGTTTCATGATCCTGCGGATAAGACTTCCGAGCAATACGTTAAAAAACTTTTCGCCGAATTTACGAGAAATGGGCATCCTCTTAACTACCCTATTTCGGACACATACGATATTCCTGTTGTTGAAATCTCGAGCTTTGCCTATTCCGATGCGGCACATAGTATCGTATTA
>JALSNB010000104.1 GCA_026987225.1 Caldisericaceae bacterium | reverse complement strand
AAAACGACAATCGGCAGGGAGGTTGCGCAAAGGCTATCCCTTCCTTTCATAGATCTCGACATGGAAATAGAAAATAGCACAGGTGCAAAAATCGGCAAAATTTTCGAAGAAAAAGGCGAAGAATTCTTCAGGAAAATCGAGCGGGAAATTCTCATTAAAACGTTGAAAACTGAAGGGGATTTTGTCCTTGCGACAGGAGGCGGTGCAATTTGCAACGAGTCCGCTTTAAAGGCAGTTTTGCAAAACAGCGTGCCGATTCTTTTATACGGCGATATAAAAACGTTCTTTCAGCGTGTTAAAAACGGCACCGAGAGGCCTCTTGCAAAAAACTTTTCTCAATTTCAATCGCTCTGTGACATGAGAGCGCCTTTCTATAAAAGGGTGCCTATAAAAATTCATTCCGATCGCTCTGTGGAAAGTGCCGCAAGCGAAATCGTGCGAATTCTCAGGCGAAAAGAGTGGAATGACGTGCAAAAAATTCGCTTTGAAACGGGCGGATTGTTCGAACTGAAAGAAACACCCAAAAAGTTTCTCATAACGGACAAAAACGTTAACTCTATTTACGATTTGCGCGCCGATTTCCGATATATCGTGGAGTTTTCCGAAGAGTCAAAAAACATAAACGAAGTAATAAAAATTTATGATTTTCTCGGGAAGTTCAAAGCGGAGAGGAAAGACAAACTCTGGGGGATTGGCGGCGGAACGACGGGCGACATCGCAGGCTTTGTTTCGGCAACATACCTCAGGGGCATGCCGTTTGCTCTTGTTCCGACAACCTTGCTTTCGCAGACTGACAGCGCAATAGGCGGGAAAAACGGAGTAAACACGTCTTTTGGCAAAAACCTCGTCGGCACGGTTAAAATCCCTGACGAAACATTTATAGACCCGCTTTTCATAGCAACTCTTCCGCAGAGGGAAATCCTTTCCGGATTAGGGGAGGTGTTCAAATACGCCCTGCTTTCGGAAAACGGGCTGTTCGAACTGTTGGAGCGTGAAGAAATAAACCTCACTTTGCTTATAAAAATCATTCCTCTCTGCATCGAAGAAAAATTAACATTTGTAAAAAACGATATTTTTGACAGAAACGGAAAGCGTGTTTTCCTCAATCTCGGCCACACGGCAGGGCATATGTGCGAAAAGGCGCTCGGATACGGGAAGATTACGCACGGTGAAGCAGTTGCGTTCGGGACGCTCGTTTCCTCCATGTATGCACTCCGACGCGGCATGCTTGGCAAATCCGATTTTGACAGAATTGTTTCTCTCTATCACAAACTCGGCTTTTCCGTTTCCGCATTTTCAAAATTAAAGAACATTGAGAATAGCGTGCTCGGAGAAATCGTACTGCACGACAAAAAGGCAAAGAACGGGCTGATCGACTTTGTCGTGCCCGTGCGGTATAACAAGTCCGCACTCCTGCACGGAGTCTCTGCGGACGAAATCGTAAAATTTTCAAAGGAGGTGCTTTCGCTATGAAAATTCTCGTGATAAACGGCCCCAATCTCAACATGTTGGGGCAGAGGGAAAAGGAATTTTACGGAGAAATGACGCTTGAGCAAATTAACGGAGAGGTGAAAAAGGTTGCATCCGAACTCGGTTTTGACGTTGAGTTTTTCCAGTCGAACAGCGAAGGGGCAATTATCGACACGATTCAAGGCTCACAAAATTTTTCAGGTATCGTTATAAATCCCGGTGCCTATGCGCACACGAGCGTTGCGATACACGACGCGCTGAAAGTTGTGAAAATCCCCGTCATAGAGGTGCACATGTCAAACGTTTTTGCGCGCGAGCCGTTCAGGCACACAATCATAACGGGCCGTGCGGCATCCGCTTTCATCGCAGGTATGGGATACAAAAGCTACATAGCAGCGCTCTACGCCCTCAAACTCCTCCTCACCTGATTTTGTCCTACTGGTACCAGGTTACCTTTAGGACATTTTTGATGAATTTTGCAACTTCCACCGGTGCAAAAACGGCTTGGAAATAGAGCGGACATTCAAACGATTTTATATTACAGATTGAGTGTTTACAAAAGGATATATTTGTAGAAATTCAGTAATATATTGCCTTTTTAAGAGATTATAGGGCGATTTGAAAAAATGTTTTTTGCCGAATAAAGGATTATTGAAGTATGAAAATTCGCCGAATTTTGATCAAAATGGTATGTTTAAGAATACAGATAAACAGAGGGTTTGTTGATATATTATTTTTGAGGTAAGGTTTGAAATAGGGGTAATTTTAAGAAATGCAGATAAAATCAAGGTTTTAACATGCCATTTAAATGCATTTTAAGCGATAGGTACCCCTAATTATACCTCACAACCCTAAATCGGAGTTTTTAGGGGTGTTTAAAAAGCAAATTCGAATTAAGCATCTGTTTATGAGGGTTTAATGGATATAATTTTTTTCCAAAAAATTGGCAGCAAAGCACGTGCAGAAATTTTGAAAGTGCTTTTAATGCTTGGCAAGTAGAGAAAAGGATACAAAAAGCATAACGAAGAAATTTTTGTCCTATTCGTACCTGGTACTAACAGGACATTTTTGAATGGATTTTGCAACTTATACTTGACACAAATAAAAGTTATATTGGCTTTTGCTATCCTAACCTAATTTACTAAATTAGCCCCTCTTGGTTTAGAGGGGCTATGGAAATTTAATGTATCTTCCGGATTATTTCCTTATTCATCTCTATATATCCTCTATATATCATTTTTCAATTCTTTCAATTCTTTCAATTCTTTCCTGCTTTCTTTTCCTTTATCCTTTATCATTTGTCTTTTCATCTTTTACGGTGTAGGATACGTTATTGTAATGGTTCTTGTTGTTGCATTCCAATCAACTTTGCAACCTAAGTTCTCTGCTACGAATCTTAATGGAAGCATTGTTCTGCTATTTATTATTATAGGTTTAACATCATGATTGTTAGGATCTATCCATTTTGTTTCTCCGTTTACTTCTGCTTTGGGATTATCTATCCATAAGTTTATTACGGTATCGTTAAAGTTTATTGTAACTTTTCTCTCTTTACCGTCCCAACTTATTGTTCCTCCCAATGCTTCTACAATTGCACGTATGGGAACAACTGTTCTGCTCCATTTGGGTATTATTACGGGTTTTGTTCCTCTACCGGGATCTATCTCTTGCTTTACTCCGTTTACGGTCATGTATGGGTTGTTTGGTTGTAGTGTGATAATTATCTGAGGAGTGTAAGTAATCGTTATTTTAACGGACGATTTGTTGCCCGCATTGTCCTCGGCTATAATTGTTATTATGTTATCTCCTTTTGTCAGGTTCATTGTTATATTGAACGAACCGTCAGAATTCAATTGCAATTCTTTTCCGTTCAACGTTGCCTTTTTTACTCCGGACAGCTTGTCCGTAATTCGTCCCGCAACCGTTACAGTATCTCTGTTCGTCTCAAAATAGTTGGGACTTGTGATTTCTATGAACGGAGGTATGAAATCCTTAACTTTGATCGATACTTCACCGGAGGCTTCGGAATAGTTCGGAGGGGATTGATTGTCAAAGGCTTTTACAACATAAAAGTATGTTTCTCCGAATTTTATATCTTTGTCTTTGTATGTTGTGGTATCCGCAGGCACCGTTGCAATAGGTGTTTTGCTTTCCCCACCGAAAAACGTCCCTCTGTATATAGCATAACCTTTTATGGGATACGTGCCTTTTTCGGACGCCGACCAATTAAGAAGGACAAATGAGCCCGTAACGGTTGCTTGAAGATTTTTAGGGGCGGAAGGCGGCAAAACGGAAGGG